>CALEIL010000072.1 GCA_937876435.1 uncultured Bacteroidota bacterium | reverse complement strand
ATCTTAATACCATATTTTGTTCCCATCTCAATAAATCGATCGGGGTATTATTGACTGCTGAATAACTTAAAGATCTCAGAGATTGAATATTCAAAAAAAGGAAGCCTAAATATAAGATACATTAAGATGAAAGACCCAAATAAAGATTGGACCCGAAGAGCTTTTATTCAGAAAAGCTCAATGTCAGGATTAGCACTGGCCCTAACACCCTATGCGCCGGTCAGGGGGAACGAACCTGGAAGGGTAACGAATGAAGACCAGGTGGGTACCCTCCGGATTTCCCCGCGGTACCACAGGTGGCACGTAGATCCAGGTGTTGAATGGTTGGAATCGAATACGACTTATGATTACCTGGACTGGGAAATTCCGGTCGAAAATACGGCGCTCGTTTTGTTGGATGTGTGGCAACGGCATTACCTCAAGGATACGGAAGAGCGGACGGAAGACATCATCCAGCGACGATTGTTGCCTCTGTTGCATCGTGCCCGCGAACAGGGTATGAAGATCGTTCATGCACCCTCGCTAACCGTGGCCCAGAGGTACGATGCCTGGTATGGAAAAAATCTGGAATCCCCGAAAGGCAGTCGGGAAGTCTGGCCACCCAGTGAATTCCGGCACAAAAGTGGCAAGTATCAAAAGTATGCGCGACCTTTCGAGATTCGGGAGGAGGAACGACAAAACCTTCCAGCCCTGGACATCCATCCCGATGTGGGGCCTAAACCAGGAGATGCGATTATCGGGACTGGATATGAGCTTCATAAGTATTGCGAAGAACATGGGATCCTCTTTCTTATCTTTGCGGGATTCAATACCAACGCCTGCATGATTACCCGGGATTACAGCCCGCTGGCTATGAGTAAAAAAGGATATGAGATCCTGATCGTCCGGGATTGTACCACCGGTATGGAGTCCGCAGATACCCATGATTCACTGGCGCAGACCAGGAACTCTATTCTGTTTTTTGAGATGTTTGGTCAATACACGGTGACCTCCAGAGAGCTGATCGAAGGCCTTCGGGGATGAGTGTTTTCATGAATTGAGCCTGTTAAAATTCCATTATCCTCCGTCCTGTCTTTCTGACTATTTTGTCCTCCTGGTTTTGTTAATATTTACAAATCAATTGCTTCCTAAGGTATTAAATGATATATTGTGCACGTTACCGGTTCTTAATGTAGCTCACTCTCTATATACATCGCCGGTTGCTACAGGGATTTTATTTAGGAAGCAAAACATTTAATGATGAGGATAAATCAATCATGCATTGGCATTATTTGGGCAATTTGTTTATGGATAATTTTACCTAAATATTCATATGGAGAATATCATTCACCCAGGTTGAATGAATACAATATAATAGCCACGGAGGATAAAGCAGATTTATTTTCAGAAGTGGTCATCTCCATTACCGGCCTGGTCACGGATTCGGTAAATGAGCCGCTGATCGGGGTCAACGTTCAGATTCAGGGAACCACCATAGGCACGTCAACGGATCTGGACGGCAGATATTCGATGGACAACGTGGAAGAAGACGCCGTCCTGATTTTTTCTTACGTAGGATACCAAACCCAGGAAATACCCGTGAACGGGCGCAGCGTGATCAATGTGCAGTTGGAATCCGATGCCCAGTTGTTCGACGAGCTCGTCGTGGTAGGATATGGTACCCAACGGAAAAGCGATATGACGGGTTCCGTAGCTACGGTAGATATAGAGGATCTGGAGCTGGCACCCGTCAGCTCGTTTGACGAAGCGCTGGCAGGCCGGGTAGCTGGTGTCCGGGTGGTGTCTTCAGACGGTCAGCCCGGGGGTGGGATCGATATCCTCATCCGTGGAGTAGGGTCGCTGACCCAAAGCACCTCCCCTCTATACGTGGTCGACGGATTTCCAATCGAAGGGCTGGATCCCAAGACGCTGAATCCGGAAGATATCGCCTCGATTTCGATCCTCAAGGATGCTTCCTCTACTGCGATTTATGGTTCCCGGGCCGCGAACGGGGTCGTGTTGATTCAAACCAAGAAAGGGAAGGTCGGTAAACCCGTAGTGTCGATTTCCAGTTCGATCGGTTTTCAGGAGGAGCCCCCCCAAATCGAATTGATGGACCCTTATGAATTTGTCAAGTATCAGATGGAACTCAATCCCACGCATTCCACCACGCTGGCGTATTTTGCAGAGGGTCGTACGCTGGAAGATTACAGAAACATAGAAGCCATAGACTGGCAGGATAAAATATTTCAAACCGGAAAAGTGCAAATTCACGATGTAGCTATCCGGGGAGGTAACGATGAAACCCGGTATTCCTTGTCGGGATCGATGTACGATCAGGATGGGGTGATCCTCAATACGGGGTACAACCGTTATTCGGGGCGATTGTCATTGAACCAAAAAATCGGAGACCGGATCGAAGTAGGTGTGAACACCGATTACGCCGGAATCAACCGATCGGGTCAGGACATCAGCTCCGGTGCCGGAAGCTCCAGCCCGAGTTCGTACGTCCTAATGCGGACCTGGATATACCGACCGGTACTGCCGGCCGGACAGGACCCGGATGAATTCTTTAGTAACATCGTCGATGAAACCGCGGTGACCACGTCCGATTTTCGGGTGAACCCTTTTATCGACCTGGAAAATCAGCACCAGATTTACAAGTACAACGTGTTGAATGCAAACCTCAACGCCAGCATCAAAATCCTGGAAGGATTGACCTTCCGTACCGTAGCTGGTGTGCGGGAAGATAAACGCAATTTCGAGCAGTTCTATAATTCCAATACTTCTCAGGGTAGCGACAAAAACCCCTACAATACCAATGGGGTGAATGGTTATGTGCGCAACTACAACTACACCTATTTGTCCAACGAAAATACTTTGACCTATAACACCGAATTTGGGCAGCACCGAATGGAGGCGCTGGCCTTGTTCGGGGTCAACAAATACGAAACCAATAACAATGGATATGGCGGACGTCTGCTACCCAATGAAGAGCTCGGCATCGATGGCCTGGATCAGGGACTTCCATACAATCCAGCCTCCTCCTCGAGTAGAAATACCATGGTATCTTACGCGGGAAGACTGGATTATTCGTACCGGTCCACCTATCTTCTCACGCTGACCTACCGGGCCGATGGTTCTTCCAAGTTCACAGATCCATGGGGTTATTTCCCCAGCCTGGCAGTGGGTTGGAATCTGGACCAGGAGCCTTTGTTTCAGGATATGTTGCCCGGGATTTCAAAAATGAAATTACGCGCCAGCTACGGAAGTACCGGGAATAACCGGGTCGGCGATTTCTCCAGGTTGCCGAGTCTGTCGCAAAGTTTACAAGGTTATTCGTTCAACAATTCCACCCCCACCCAGATGGTCAACGTCAACTCGGTTGGGAATTCGACCTTGCGCTGGGAGAAAGTAAACACCATCGACCTGGGGCTGGAAATGGGCAGCTTCAACAACAGACTCCTGTTGGAATTGGATCTGTACCGGCGGAATACAGAGGACATGCTACTCAATACCAGACTCCCGCCCACAACCGGATTTAGCTCCTCGTTCAAAAATATAGGAAGGCTCAAAAATGAAGGTCTCGAATTGACACTCAACTCGATCAACTTCGAAAACCGCAACTTTGGCTGGACAACCAGTTTCAATATCAGCTTCAACCGGAACACCATCCTGGAGCTGACCCGGAACCAACAGGCATTATACGAAAACGGAAGGTATGAATCGCAGTTTAACCGGCCGCTCTACATCGCGGAAATCGGAAAACCGGCGGGAATGATGATCGGGTATATCTGGGAGGGTAACTACCAGTTTGACGATTTTGACAGTCCTTCCGACGGGGTGTATATCCTCAAAAAGGATGTCCCGACCAACGGAGCTATTCGCAATTCCATCAGACCCGGGGATATCAAATACCGCGATCTCAACGATGACGGCGTCATCAATGATGAAGACCTGACCATTATCGGCCGTGGACAACCCATTCACGTAGGGGGCTTTACCAACAATTTTTACTACAAGGGATTTAGCCTCAATCTGTTCTTTCAATGGTCGTACGGGAACGATATTTACAATGCCAACAGGCTGGCTCTCGAAGGGAACAGCAATGGCCGGGCTCTGGTCAACCAGTACGCGAGTTACGAAAACCGGTGGACACCCGAGAATCCCACCAATGAAAATTACCGGACCAGAGGGCAGGGTCCCATCGGGTTCTATTCGTCCAAAAACGTGGAAGATGGATCCTACCTCCGGTTGAAAACATTTTCTTTCAGTTATTCCCTGCCCCGTAATATTATCGGTACAGCGGCTCTCGAGAACCTGACCTTGTCGGTTTCCGCTCAGAATTTGTGGACATTGACCAATTATTCAGGACTGGATCCGGAAGTTTCCATCCTCAATCCTGTGTTGTCTCCGGGATATGATTTTTCCGGATACCCCCAGGTCCGGACGGTGACCTTTGGTCTGAAAGCGGTATTTTAAAATCAACAAAAGAAAAGCATGATGAAAACGAAATATATCTTTTTGACAATTCTGGTGGTAATTAGTCTTTCTTCGTGTAAAGATTTTCTGAAGACGGAGCCGACGGATTTTTTGAGTCCTGTGACCTATTATGAAACGGCGGAGCAACTGGAATTTGCGCGGGCGGGGGTGTATGATGTATTGGGAGATGGATCCCTGTACGGGACCTCGGGCAATTATCTGTTTGCCTGGGAAGCAGATATAGGGTACATGAACCGTTCCACCCTGACGACGGGGCCCTGGAATTACAATTTCTCTACTTCAGACGGATACGCAACCAATTTTTGGGCAAATCTGTACCGTGGGATCAACCGGGCCAACGTGCTGTTGGAGAATCTGGACAAAAATCCGGAAATCGATCAGGCTATCCGGGATAAGATCAGAGGAGAAACCCTCTTCCTACGCGGTTATTTTTATTTCCTGCTGGTTCAAACGTACGGGGATGTCCCACTGTTGACAGAAGCCACCGCTTCTGTGGACGATGTGGATGTGGCCAGAACACCATTGAAAGAAGTATACGACCAAATCATATCGGACATGGAAGCTGCTGAGCCATTGGTCCCGGATATCACCGACCTGGGTTTTGGGGGAGCGGTCAGTAAGTCTGCTGTCCGTGGAATCCTGGCCAGGGTCAACCTGACGATGGCCGGTCATCCGCTCCAGGATGAAAGTCGCTACCAGGAAGCCAAAAAATGGGCTAAGATGGTGATCGATGACGAGGTGGCACAACACGCCATGAATCCCGAATTCCACGACATATTTATCAAGCTTGCTGCGGATGAATACGATATCAAAGAGAGTATCTGGGAGGTGGAATTTTATGGCAATGGCCTGGATGATTACCAGGAAACCAGTAACATCGGCTGGATCAACGGACCGATCGGATACCCCAATACTGGAACTGGACGGATGGTATATTACATGAATATCACGGCCAAATTTTACAACAGTTTCCAGGAGGGAGATGCCAGAAAATGGTGGTCAGTAGCATTGTTCCGGTACGCCCAGACCGATGTCAACGGGCAAAAAGATTTCCAATACGATTTATTGCCCGTTACCGAAGAGGCCAAATACAATCTCAAACCCGCCAAATGGCGAAGAGAATACGAAACTTTCCTTCCCAAATCAGAGACCAGAACTCCGATCAACGAGCCACTGCTGCGATTCACGGATGTTTTGTTGATGTACGCCGAAGCTGAAAATGCGCTGAACGGACCTTCTCAGGAAATCGTGGACATCGTCAACAGCGTGCGACGGCGGGGATGGTCAGACGGGATCAAATCCATCGAACTGACCGATGGGGGCAGCGGGTATAAAAGTGCCCCAACGGTTGTTTTTTCAGAAGATTCCGGGAGTGGGGCAGTGGCCAATGCGATCATCGATTCTGTGAGCGGAAAGGTAGTAGACATAGAAATGATCCGGGATCCGGAAGCGATCACTTATTATGAGAACGGTCACTATACCTCACCACCAAAAATCACCCTGCAGGGCGGTGGAGGCTCGGGAGCCAGGGCCACCGCTACCATCCATCGGAAGGAGGATGCGAATCTGACGCTGGATCAGGTAGGGACCAAAGAGGATTTTTTAAAATTGCTTCAGGACGAGCGGATGAGGGAGTTTAGCTTTGAATGTCTTCGAAAGTTTGATCTGTTGCGATGGGGCATATTCCTGCAAGTCAATCAGGATATGGCCAATACTATTGCCCAGGATGCACCGGGTGCCTGGTATATCATCAATTATTCCAATGTGAGCGAGAAGGACCTTTACTGGCCGATACCGTCCAATGAGATGAGCGTGAACCAGGATATGATCCAAAATCCAGGATGGTAATTTAACAAGCGTAAAACAAAAGCATATGAACTACTATAGATTAATTCTGGCAGGTGTGTTTCTGTGGATGAATATATCCTGTGAAAAAGAAATTGCGGTGGACAGCGCACCCGATCTTCAGGTGTCAGCGGATCAGACTACCTACTCGGTAGGGGAAGAAGCGTTGTTTCATGTGAGTGGCTTCGCGGAGATCATTTCCTTCTATTCCGGTGAAGTGGGAAATGATTACGAGTTCAGGGATGGCCGGGTGGTGGATGTGGCGAATAATGGCGCCATCCTTTCATTCACCAATGCCGTCCAGAATGGGAGTCAGGAAAATCAGTTGTCCCTGTTTATATCTACCGATTTTGACGGAGACACGAGCAGTCTGGCCAGCATCAAATCAGCCACCTGGGTCGAGGTGACGGATAGCTTTGAACTGTCGACTTCCAGTACCTTTATTCCGGCCGGGGAACTCGACATCAGTTCATTTACCGAATCGGGTCCTGTATATATTGCTTTCAGGTATATCACCCGGCCCCAAATGGAGCATGGCGACGCCCGGCAGTGGATGATAGAAAATTTTGAGATTGCAACGAGGGATACGATCTTTGATGACAGATTGACTATTTTAAATCAGAGTGAAATGGGATTTTATGTGGTGGATGAAGACAGGACACACAACCCCTCCCGAAGTTCGGTGACACCCACCCGACTGAGCATTTTGGGGAACACCTACGCCGATCCCGCCGATCCAATTTTTGATCCCGAAAACCCTATATTTGACCCTGAAAATCCCATTTATGATCCCGACAGTGATGTCTACGATCCCACGGCTATGAGACCAGAATATGTCCCCTACGATCCTCAGGATCCATACAATGATCCGAGAAGAGAAACCTGGGTCGTGTCCAAACCCATCACCATCGATCAGGTGAATATGGGGCCCGACTGGGCGCAGGGAATCAGGGGAATCCGGGACCAGAAATTGGTCGAATTCAGCTATTCCTATTCCACCCCGGGCGAATACAATGCGGTTTTTATAGGTAGAAATGTGACGATCGATGACGGGAAGGAAGTGATACTGGAGGTGCCAATCACCATAGTTCCCTGATTATTTAGACAGACTAATTACCCCCCCAATGAAACTGATGGAGTTCGACAGAAGAAAATTTATGAGGACGATAGGTGGAGCCTCTCTGATCACAGGATTGAGCCCGTATTTGTGGGCCGGCCAGAAGCCGGTTCACCCACCCTTTTTTCGATCCGGAACTTCCGATCCACAGGAGGCCTCCTGGAAGAGTATCGGAGGTCGGATTTATGGAGCCAAACCGGATGAATCCGGACCTTTGGGCGGGGGTGATCATTACGGAGGCATCATCACCCGGGGTGATTTTGAAGTCAGCGACCTCGGTGGACTGATCGAAGCATTGGAGCAGGCGAAGCCGGGGGATGTAGTGTATATCCCGGATGAGCATGTAATCGATCTGACCACTTTTGTTTACATCGATAAGTTTGTGCTGGAAATTCCGGAAGGGGTAATTCTGGCCGGAAACAGGGGTTCCAATGGTTCCCTGGGAGCCATTCTGGTCAGCGATGCTCTGAATACACCGGTATTGATCCGTGCCCTGGGTCCGGGCGTGCGTATCACAGGACTCCGGATTCAAGGTCCCAATCCTAAGCGGTATATGGAACATCACCGGAAATCATTCAGTAAGGGAGGCCCCGGCCACGATTATTACTACAAGTTTCCGGTGTCCAATGGCATCGAGACTTCGTTTGATGCCCTCACGGTAGACAACTGTGACATATCGGCGTTTAGCCAATCAGGGATCAGCCTGAAGGGTGGCCGGGATCATGATCTCCATCACAATTTTATCCATCATTGCCAGTACAATGGATTGGGATATGGGATCAGCAGCCGCAAGTCTTCTTCCCTGATCGAGTACAATTTATTTGACCACAATCGGCATTCCATAGCGGGAACCGGAGTTTCCGGGTGCAGCTATACGGCCCGCCACAACGTAGAACTGGGAACTTCTCTGAGCCATTGTTTTGATATGCACGGTGGCAAAGATCGCAAAGACGGAACGATCATCGCCGGTTCAGATATTCAGATTTACAACAATACGTTCCGGGCTCCGGAGTTTGCGATCGGCATCCGCGGCGAAGCAGAAAATGAATGCCTGATTTATCAGAATTGGTTCGTGCGGCATGAGAGTATGGACGAGGCGGTCCGGCCTTATCCCTATCAGAAAAGGACGGTGTACGATAATATATACGGTAAAAACCCCTCCCGGTCCCAATGAAAATATCAGGAAATTAAACGGACCTACCATGAAATTCAATAAATAATTAGTAAATAGTGGCGGGATAAATATTCCAATCATATGTCAAACCTACTCAATCGATTTTTCTGTCACCTGGTATGGGTGATTTTGCTCTGTGCTGTAGTCAGTTGTGAGTCCAATCACGACAATATTGAATATACCAACGGGGCGCTGAGTCCGCAGGAAGGCCTCGCGTCTTTAACCGCTCCTCCTGGTTTTCAGGTAGAGTTGGTGGTGTCGGAACCACTCATTACCGATCCGGTAGATATGGTGATCGATGAAAATGGGAATTTTTACGTGGTAGAAATGCACGGGTACCCGCTGGATAAAAGCGGGCAGGGTCGGGTCAAACTTCTGACCGATGCTGATGGAGATGGGAAAATGGACAAAAGCACCGTTTTTGCGGATGGCCTGATGTGGCCATTTGGTATTATGCGTTGGAAAAATGGCGTGATCGTAGCCGATGCGCCGCATATTCTTTATCTGGAAGACAACGACAATGACGGCGTAGCAGATATCCGGGACACGTTATTGACGGGTTTTGCCTTTTCCAATGCTCAGATGAACGCGGGCGGTCCGATTTACGGTCTCGATAACTGGATTTATCTCACTTCCGAGGCGGGTGGCAGTTATCAATTGTACAATGATCTCTTTGGTCAGTTGGGAAAGGAAGTGTATTTTCCAGGCCATCCCGAAGGGGAACGGCTACCGCCCCAGGGTAGTGGTCGAACTGCCAGGTTTGATCCGGATACCTATGAGATAGAACTGACGTCGGGGTCCACCCAGTTTAGTCGGGCATTCGACGACTGGGGCCGGCATCTTTTAAGCAACAATTCCAATCATGTATATCACGAAGTAATAGCCGCTCCATATCTGAGCAGGAATGAAAATCTTTTGGTCCCCTCTTCTATTCAAACACTCTCGGACCACGGATCCAAGGTGTATTCCATCACGACCAGACCTCAGAAGCAATTACTCACCAGCGAAGGGGTTTTTACTTCGGCCTGCGGAATCACGGCTTACAAAGGGGGTGCCTTCCCCGCTCCGTACGATCAAAGCCTCACTTTCGTGGCTGAGCCGGTATCCAACATAGTCCATGTAGACGTGCTGGAAGATAAAAATACCAGTTTTTCGGCCAGCAGAATCGAAACCCCCACCAGGGAATTTCTGGCATCTACCGATTTTTGGTTTCGTCCTGTGAACATGTACACCGGACCTGACGGAGCCTTGTATGTCCTGGATTATTACCGGCAGATCATCGAACATCCGGAATGGATGTCAGAGGAAGCCATCCAGTCAGGAGAATTGTACAATGGTGGCGATATGGGAAGGATCTACCGGGTGACCTACGAAGGACGGGATATGAAATCATGGACCGATAATTTACCACTAAGCGAAGCATCCTCCGGTGATCTGGTCGGATACTTGTCTCATCCCAACGCCTGGTGGCGAATGAATGCCCAACGGCTGCTGATCGATAGAGCGGATCAATCGATAGTCCAGGATCTTAAACAAATCATCGGCAGCACAACGGCCGTCAGTTCGGACGACAATTCAGAAAAACAAGCTGCTCTGGGTCGGTTGCATGCCTTGTGGACCCTGGATGGCATGGGCATGACAGATGAGGAAATGATCAAAACAGGCCTCGCAGATCCCGTAGCGGGCATCAGGGAAAATGCCATCAGAATCGCTGAAAAGCATCTCGGCGAGTTCCCTGATTTGGTGCAGACGCTGGTGACTATGAAGGACGATGTTGATCCCAAGGTTCGGTTTCAGTTGCTCTGTACCCTGGGGAATGATACATCCAAAATGGCCAGAGAAGCGAGGTCCTCGATTTTGTTTCAGGATATAGGAGATCCCTGGGTTCAGATAGCTGCTCTGACGGCGAAGTCGTTCCAGGCTGCTGGCGTGTTGGCGAATCTGATCAGAGATTACAGTCAGGACAAGGAACAATACAATTCCTTGATATCGAGGCTGTGCGAACTTTTGGTGACCGGAAAGGAGAAGGCTTATGTGAACGAGATTCTCCTGGAAGCAATGTCCAATCTCGAAAGAGCAAATCTCAAAGGGTGGGAAACGACCGTACTCCATGGGCTGGCCAAAGGCATCAGACAAAACCGGGATATCGTACAGAATCCGGAAAATGTAAAATCTGCATTCCTCGGGATTTTTCTCCAGCACAAGAATGCCTCTGCGCGGGCTGCTGCACTGGATGTTTTGAGTGCGATAGGTGTGAAGGGAATGCTGAATGCGGACGATCAGTTGAAATCCAAATTGATGGATATGGCTGGAAATGACGAATTGCCCGGGCAAAGGAGAGCCGAAATCATCCAGTTTATGAGTTTGACAAAACCGGAAAACAGTCGGTCTTTTTATCAGGAGTTCATTCATCTGGAGGAGGATGCAGCGGTTCAATTGGCTGCGCTCGACGGATTGAATGCCGAGGATGGTGTAGCCATGAGTCGGTTTGTACTTTCCAACTGGGGTAGACTCACACCCCAGATCAGGCAAGCCGCGGTGCAGGCGCATTTGTCATCCGCTGAACAAGTGAATCTGTTTTTGGATGCCATCGAGGAAGGGACGGTGCAAAAATCGACGGTAGATTTTTACCGTAGAGTTCGATTTATGACGTACGCGGATGATGCGACAAAGAGGAGGGCCCGGTCGATCTTTAGTCAGAAAGACGAAGGTGAGCTCAACGAAGAATACAAGGCCTCACTCGAGATGAAAGGAGATGCAAAAAGCGGTCAAATGGTCTTTGAAAAAAATTGTGCGATTTGTCACCAAATCGACGGCGAGAATGGCAAAGCTATAGGTCCCGATCTGAGCACCGTATATAGTTGGAGCCCGGAAGGGATCGTCTCTCAGGTATTGTTTCCCGGGGCGTCCGTGACCGTGGGGTATGAGTTGTGGCAGATCGAATTGGTCGACGGGGACAAGATTCAAGGGGTGATCGCCGATGAATCTCCTACCGCAATCACCGTTCGCAATGTGGGAATCGAGGATCGGGTGATTAGTCGGACCGATATAAAATCGTTAAATTCCCTGGATTATTCTATGATGCCAGGCGGCTGGGAGGAAATTATCAGCGTCGAAGAAATGGCAGATTTGGTAGCTTTTTTAAAATCAAGATAATATGACACGTATCCAGAAAACACTTCAAGCATTGGCCATCTTATTCACCGTATTTGGCTTCGCTTTTGTACCCAAAATTACTGCACAGCAAACCACTCCGCTAATCGAAGTGGGGATCGCGAGCGCTGACATTACACCTGAAATGCCCATCCGGCTGGGGGGATACGGAGCACGCAGCAAATCTGAAACGGTCAAAGTCATGCATCGCCTGGAGGCCAAAGCCCTCGTTTTTGGCAGGGATAATGAGGATCCGGCCGTATTTATCACCCTGGATCTGGTGGGGTTATCGGATTATATGACCAGCCAGATTCTGGAGGGGCTCAAAGAAAAATGGGACCTTGATCCCGCCCGGGTTGCGATGAGTGCATCTCATACTCATGGTGCACCGGAAGTGGGCAATATCATCAACATCCTGCAGTACCGGGGAGCGACATTTTCCGATTCCTTGTTGTCGGTGGACGAATTGGAACATATTACTCAGTACAATGATCAGGTCGTGGGGGCGGTGCTGGAGACTGTTGGTCAGGCATTTGCTAACCGGGAACCTTCCATCGTAGCCTGGGGACAGGGGCAGGCCCTTTTTGCGAAAAATCGGCGAACACAGGGTGGTCCCATCGATCCGGCCTTGCCGATGATGCGGATTACCCGTCCTGGAGGAGAACTTCGGGGAATCCTCGTCAATTATGCCTGTCACGGAACTACGCTTAGTGGTGCGGTGAATGAGATTCACGGCGACTGGATGAGTGAAGCTAAAATCAATATTGAGAAACGACATCCGGGAGCCATCGCTATGGTGGCGATCGGGTGTGGAGGCGATGCCAACCCCAATCCCAGGGGTTCCGTGGAAAATATGAAGACGCACGGATCGACCATCGCGGATGAGGTCGACAAACTACTCACGGCACAACTCGATACGTTGTTTCAGGTCCCCGATTGTCGTATCAAGCGGGTGGATCTTCCGTTTGAGGAAATTCCGACGACGGAAAAATTGATGCAACTGGCCAAAAATGATCAAACCATCAAGGGGTACTATGCCCGGCTGGCTATGGAAAGGATCCTGCGAGGGCAGCCCATTCCGGAATCCTTGTCATACCCGGTACAGGTGTGGGCATTCGGCGATCAAATGGCGATGGTTAATCTGGCTGGTGAAGTGGTGGTGGATTATTCTTACCGGATCAAAGAGTCTCTCGGAGCGGAGTTGATGTGGGTGAATGGATATATGAACGAAGTACCCTGCTACATTGCTTCCGAGCGGGTCATCAAAGAAGGCGGTTATGAAGCGGAGTCGAGCATGTACTACTACGATAAACCTTCTCCGTTTTCGACCGAGGTGGAAGATATTATAGTAGAAGCGGTGCACGAACTGATGCCGGCCAATCTGAAGCAGGAACGACCTGAAACCAACCGGTTGAAAACGGTCTCTGCCGACCCGGACGGACGGTATATACTGCACGCCATGGATGCTGCAACCACCGGACCCAATATCAAATATATGCCGGAATGGAAAGCGTTTGGATGGTTTAATACCGAGGACGAAGCTCGTTGGGAAGTGCAGGTCGATCAACCCGGCAAGTACAAGGCTTTTCTGGAATGGACGGTCGATGATGCGCGGTCCGGAAAAACCTTCCTTCTGGAGGGTGAAAAAAATAAAGTGAAGGGCACCATAGGTAAGACCGGTTCCTGGTTCACATTCCGGACAGAAATGATCGGGACCATCCGACTCAAATCCGGTTTAAATAACCTGACTTTCAAGTCTGGTAACAAGAAGGAAGAAGGTGCTATGCTCGATTTGAGGAAGATTGTTTTGGTGCCGGAATAACTATCATATCGACCAGGATCATAGTGGGGTACGATAATCATAAATAAGCAATTTAGAGTGTTTCGGTTTGATAGATTTCCCATGAGCCCGGCGTAACCACACTACCAAAGACGGAAAACTTAACTAATAAGGAAAGACCTGCAACAAAGTTTTTCCCCTATCCGGATACGAAACGCGAAAACAGAAAAGATCTCATCCAATCCTTTCATAGCAAGCGATATTTTGGTATATTACGATTCCACTTAATTAAATCGTTATGAAAATCAAAAACAGCAAAAAAATTGTCATGATGGCTGTGATTGCCGGATCGGTATTTCTGGCTTCTACCGCCTTCAAGCCACTTCAGGAGGTCCAGGATCCTGAACGCAACTTGCAAATCTTGCCCAAAGACATCAGCGAGGATGAATTAATGGCCGTGATGGAAAGCTTTCAGGTAGCATTGGGTATGGGATGCGACGACTGTCACGCCAGGGCAAAAGATGGCTCTTCCAAATTGGATTTTAAGTCGGATGACCATCCAAACAAGGAAGTAAGCCGTGATATGATGAGGATGACCGCAGAACTCAACGAGAAATATTTTGACGTTCCCGGTGATTTTAAGGACAATTATCTTTTTCAGGAATATCCCGTCACCTGCGTTTCGTGCCACAATGGTCATGAATATCCCGTTCAACGAATTTCCGTCCCTATCAATTTTGATGAAATGGAAAGGTGAGAAATGGTCTGATTTCGTCCAATGGTTCACGATTCATTGCCTTACTGAATCGTAGTGGCCATATGTAAATCCAAGCTAAAATTCCTACAACAGTTGTAGGATGCTCTCCGCTCTATGGTCCACACTCTGTGCTCTGCTACCCGCGTTCTACTTCAGCGATTTGCGCTCTGAATCCTGTGTTCTCCGTTCCCCGTTCTCCATTCCGGGCCCTACTTGTGCGGTCTTTCCTGGTCAATATCTTAAAGTTCGAAATTGCCCAGGACGACATTTTGAATACCCAAAATTTTATTATAATTTAGTGTACGTTACCGGAAGGGTTTACTCTTGCCTGACCAGGAGACAGCCGGTATTTTAATAGGATTTACACTTACCTGTCAAAATTAATGATTATGATCAAGAAAAAATTTCAACAAGGATTTTGGGTTGGATTAGCGCATCAAACGTTGAGATGCAGAAATACCTATAGGAATTTAAGGTTTGGTGCCCTTATGATTTTTTTCCTTCCCGTGATCGGATATTCAACTCGCTTTGTGGAATATCCGACCTTTGAAACAACCCCGGATCAGAAGCCAGCCATCGAAGTGTCCGGAACGGTGACCGGGGCTGATGGGGAGGCCCTGATCGGGGTCAACGTACTGGAAAAAGGAACCAATAATGGGACCTCGACGGACCTTGATGGAAGGTTTAGTCTGGAGGAGGTCGATGAAGAGAGCATACTCGTTTTTTCGTACGTGGGATACCGGACCCTGGAAGTGCCGGTGAACGGGCAAACGACATTCAATATCGTGTTGGAATCTGATGCCCAACTCCTCGATGAATTGGTCGTAGTGGGTTACGGTACCGTGAAGAAGAGTGACCTGACAGGAGCCGTGGAACGGATTCAAATGGAAGATAAGGAGAACCAGGCCAACGTGAACCTGCTCCAGACCTTGTCCGGGGCTACGGCCGGTATCAACATTGAAGGTCGGGGGGGAGCTGGTGGCCAACCTGCGTTCTCCATTCGGGGTCAGACGTCTCTCTCCGCCAGCAATTCACCGCTGATCGTTCTCGACGGAATTATTTACAACGGTTCCATCGCGGACATCAACATCAATGACGTAGAAACAATCGACATCCTCAAAGATGCCAGCGCCGCAGCCGTATATGGCTCGCGATCGGCCAATGGGGTAATGATCATCACGACCAAATCCGGAACATCAGAAAAACCGGTTATATCGTTCAATTCGTATTACGGATTCCAGGATATGACCAACAACCCCATGAGGGTGATGAACGCTGAGGAATTTGCCACCAGACTGGTGGATTACAGCCACCAAAACCTCGTGTATCAATGGTACGCGACCAATCCCGAAAGCCCGGAAGGCCGTCCGGTACGACCCGATGTGACCGACCGACAACTGGTTTCCACCTACCTGTTGACCCAGGAAGAAAAGGACAACTACCTGGCTGGAAATTCCATCGACTGGGTGGATGAAGTCCTTCAGGTTGCCCCTATGCAAAATTATAATCTGAGCGTTTCCGGGTCGAGTGGTAATAAGATCAACTACTTTCTTTCCGGGTCATACTCCGATGTGGAAGGCATTCAAATCAACGACCGATACAAACGACTCACGCTCCGGAGCAACCTGGAAAGCAACGTGAATGACTGGATTACGCTGGGAGCGAACCTGGGGTATACGTTTTCGGACTATTCCGGACAACCGGCCAGTCTTGCCAGCGCCCGGGTAGCCAGCCCGCTGGCAAACAATTATATCGGTCAACCTTCGTACGACATTTACCTGGGAGGTGAACTTTTTCAACCCTATCCTCTGGTATACACCTATATCGATGACGTGGATAAACGCAACCAGCTCAATTTGACTGGTCGTATCAAGATCAATATTCCCTGGATCGAGGGCTTGTCCAACGAGTTTAATTACTCCAATCGATTTTACAACCGGGAAAACAACGTCCTCCACGGCTACAACACACCCTCTGGAGTGTCCAACAAAGGACTAGCGATCAAAAACCCCTCGCAAAATCGCGATTGGATTCTCAATAATATCGTGACCTACCTGCGAACTTTTGGAAATCATCAGATCAATTCCACTTTGTTGTTTAGCCGGGAAGGCAGAACAGGCAGCTCGACCAATGCGCGGGCCGAAGGGTTCGATAATATTGCGCTGGGATTCAATAATCTGGGATTGGGCCAAATTTCAAGCGTTTCTTCCACCGCTTGGGAAGAGAACAGCCTGGCACTTATGGCTCGTGTGAACTACAGTTATAATTCTCGATATATGATCACCGGAACCATCCGCCGCGATGGATTTTCCGGATTTAGCGAAGGCAACAAATGGGCTACCTTCCCATCGTTGTCACTGGCCTGGGTCTTTTCCGAAGAAAATGCCCTGAAGGGCCTGGGAGGTTATTACGGAAAACTGAGAGTGTCCTACGGGCTCAATGGAAACCAGGGCGTCGGTCGGTATTCAAGCTTGTCCCGAATGGGTACGAGTTATTACGTGTATGATAAAACGACGTCGATCGGACTCTATCCGTCCACGTTGGGGAACGCTGGGCTCACCTGGGAAACCACCGAGTCCATCAACCTCGGAATCGATTTTGGATTTTACAACAACCGGTTGAACGGGTCACTTGACCTGTACACTTCGGATACCAAAGATGTGCTGGTGCAACGGCAATTACCCAGAGCAGCTGGTTATTCCAATGTCTGGGCTAATATTGGTGCCCTGCAAAATAAAGGGGTTGACATAAAATTGAATTCTATCAATTTTGATAACCAGCTAATTAGTTGGGAAAGCCAGTTTGTTTTTTCGCTGAACCGAAATAAAATTACCCGATTGTACGGGAATGATAACGACGCCGACGTCGGAAACGGCTGGTTCGTGGGAGAACCCATTAGCGCGTTGTACGACTACCGGATGACCGGTGGGGTGTGGACCGAACAAGAATTTTTTGCGGGTGAAATTCCGCTTGAAGGATGGCTGCCCGGTCAATTCCGATACGAGGACATCAATGGTGACGGTGCGATAACACCCACCGAAGATCGCGACATTATTGGGTATGCAGATCCCAGTTTTCGATTTAGCATCAACAATACCCTGACCTACGGACCCTTTTCACTGAATGTTAACATCAATTCCATCCAGGGCGGAGATAAGTACTATAAAGCGGATATCGCCGACTATGTCAACCCATTGTTCTATTTTCCGAACAGACACAACAATTCGGCTATAAACGATTATTGGAGACCCGATGCACCGACGACCAATACCACCGGTATTTACAATAATCCACCCCAGGAGAGTGGAATTTATCAGAGTCGTAGTTTTGTACGATTGCAGGATGTGTCCCTGGCGTATAGTTTTGACGATAGCAAACTAAACGCTGTCGGGTTGAACAATCTGCAGATCTATATTTCAAGTAAAAACCCCTACGTATGGACCAAATGGCAGGGTTGGGACCCCGAATCGGGTTTAAGTGATACCCCCGTAATGCGAAATATCATTGCTGGTATTCGACTCAGCTTCTAATCATGAGAACAGTACATATGATTTTGCTAATAGAAAAAATAAATACGATGAGAAATCACACCATATCAATACTAAAAAACACATCCCTTCTATTTGTAGCGGCCCTCTTCCTGTTTACGGCCTGTAACGAGGACATCCTGGAGGAAAAGCCGCAGGACTTCTTTTCACCCGAAAATGCGTTTTTGACCGAAGATGGGGTAGTGCAGGGGATCACCTCACTCCATGTACGCGTCCGCGATGCTTACTATTCGTTTACCGAGTTTGGTACTATGAACTGGCGAGCCCACGGGAGTGACCTGGGTTACGTAGGTGAATCACCACTGAGAACGCCGTTTTATATTAACAACTATAAAGATATTTCTCCTACCAGACGATACGTAGTGGATACCTGGAATACCGGTTTCCAGGTTATTCAAATGGCCAACGTGTTGATCGACAAAATCTCAGAGCTCGATCCGGAAGTGTTCGCGGATGGTCAGGCGGGTAAAGATTTGTACCTGGGCGAAGCGCGGTTTTTCAGAGCTTTTCAGTATCGCTATCTGGTCTCTACCTACGGCGATATTCCTTTGCTCACGGAGCCTATCGAATCGGCGAAAGCGGATTTTGTACGCGATCCTGTCAGCTCGATTCATGCGCAGATGGTCGAAGACTTCTCCTTTGCTGCTGAGCATTTACCCGATCCGGGCGATGAAGCTGCACCTGGCCGGATTACCAAAGGACCTGCGTTGCACTACCTCGGTGAGGTATACCTGGAGATGGACGATCCGGCTTCCGCTGTGGAAGTCCTCACGCAGGTGATCGAAGGCTTTGATTATGACCTCATGACCGAACGATTTGGCAACCACCTGAGCAACGATATTTTTGGTTCCGGGGACCCATATTACGATCTATTTGGGTTTGAAAACCACAACTTACCCGAGAATACAGAAGCGATGTGGGTCATCCAGGTCGAACCCCTGATCCAGGGCGGCGGACAGATCAGCAGCGCGTATATTTTTGGACCTCGGTATTTTGACCTGGGTCTGACTCCTGACGGGTATGAATCGATTCTGGGTACGGTTTTTGACGGACGTCACACCGGTTATTCTGATACCCTGAGCCGGGGAACCGCAAACGTTCGGGGAACCAGTCTGGTATATTACACCCTCTGGAAAGATGATTGGGATACCGACATGCGCAATGCCGAGCACAATATTAAGCGCGACTATTACTTCGACAATCCGGAATCGGCCTATCACAATCAAAAGATTGATTTGAGTCTGTACGATCCACCTCGTCCCAACTTACTTGAGGATACTACCAAAATTTTGTACCCGATGCATACCAAATTTTTGGATCCCCTGAATTATTTCCTGCAGCCCAATCGTGCCGGTGGTGGTATTACCCATAAAGATTGGTACGCGCTGAGGTTTGCCGAAACATTGTTGCTGAGAGCTGAAGCGTATTTGGGCACTGGAAACGCCGATCTTGCAGCCGCAGATGTGAACCGCGTGCGCAACAGGGCGCAGGCTACCCCCGTGAGTGCTTCAGACATAGATATCGATTATATTTTAGATGAAAGGGCCCGGGAACTTTATGGTGAGGAATGGCGACTGGTGACCTTGAGAAGGGTAGGAAAATTGCTGGAGCGAACGCTGAAGTACAACGACAATCCAGAAAATCCAGGGGCTGGAATGGAGCCTCATCATGTGTTGTGGCCGATTCCTCAGGAGCAGATTGATCTCAATGTCGACGCAGAGTTTGCCCAAAATCCGGGGTATTAATTGATAATTGACAAGGGACAATGGAGAATTGAGGGTCCAATGGGTCACGACCCATTGTCGTATGGTCGAGCTCTAATATTTGAGAGATTCCGGGTCAGGACCGGAAGGTGTTGTGTGTTTCCCAGGTAATCAATGGAGATTGGTGGGGAATCTGGAACTACAATCGGTCACTCCTTTATCTGTCAATCTTGTCCTGTGACGAGAGAAATACATTGATCGCTACATTGTGTTGCTGTAAACCAGTTTAATTTTCAATATATTTATAACCGTTTTCAGATTAAGTAGTAAAGCTTATAAATATGAACATACCTTCCAGTCAGTATTTGAAATGGTTATTAGCCCATCCAGTGTATTTATTATTGTTCCTTATGATTTTGTTGATGCCTCCTGTTCATGGACAGAATATGGATGGTAATCTTCGCATCTCTACTTTCGATATGGATGTCACGCCTCCTGTGGACCGGGATTTCCTGACTTACAATAAGCAAGTAGGGACATGGGATTTGGGTTTGAGAGCCAAAGGGGTGGTGATCCGGGGGGCAGGGGCCCCGATCGTCCTGTGCGCTATTGATTGGATCGCCATTAGCAACGAGGGCATGGATGCCTTCAAGGGTAGCCTGGCTGAGGCAGTAGGGACTACGCCCGAGCGGGTGAGCGTTAACGTACTGCATCAGCACGATGCACCGTGGTTTGATCTGGGTGCCGAGGAGCAATTGCTGGCTGTCGGAACGGATCCGGCTTCCTATACGACGGTGAATTTTGATGGATCGTTTGGACGCGAGGTCTTGTACGAACTTCGCAATACTGTCCGCAGAGCGTTGGAACATTCGACGCCGGTAAATAAAATCGGATTTGGGGAGGCCGAGGTTTTTAAGGTGGCTTCCAACCGGAATATATACGATGAAAACGGCATGGTGCGGGCTACTCGGTATACAGCGACCAAAGATCCAGAGCTGCGTGCAGAGCCCGAAGGTGTGATCGATCCCATGGTGTCCGTGGTAAGTTTTTGGAACGACGACGCACCCGTGGCGGTAATGAGTTTTTATGCGACCCACCCTCAGAGTTACTACCGGACCGGCATCCCCAATCCGGATTTTCCTGGCGTGGCACGGTTCTTCAGGCAATTGGCGGTTCCACAGGCGTTGCATATCCACTTTACCGGAGCCGGGGGCAACATCGGTGCTGGAAAGTACAACGATGGTTCCATGGAAAATAGACTGATCCTGGCGGAGCGGTTGGCGGATGGTATGAAACGAGCGTGGGAAGCGACTGAGATACAAGATATCCCATCGGAAGGTCTCGTGTGGGAAGTGGAGAAAGTATCCCTGCCCGTAGGTCAGCATCTCTATAAAATTCGCGACGAAATCAATGACAATGATTCGATACTGATCAACAACAATCACCTGGCACGGAAATTGGCTTTCCTGGATCGTATGGAGCATGGAAAGAAAATTGATGTGGGCATGCTGAAGGCCGGAGATGTACGGATTTTGTTTATGCCGGGCGAGCTCTTTGTGGAATACCAACTGGCGGCAAAAGCGGAGCGACCAGATCTTCATGTGGCGATGTCTGCCTACGGTGATCTGGGTCCCGGTTACATTGGGACTACCGCCCAATACAGTAAAGGTGGTTACGAAGTAAGTGACCGGGCTTCCAATGTAGATCCCAGCGTAGAACCTGTTCTGATGAAGGCTATTATGAAATTATTAAATAAGCCTTAGATTTTAAAGGTGTCTTTGGCCAAAATTGCTAAATATGGTCATATTTACTATCTTTGAAAACTAACCTTAATTATTATGAATATCAGCTTCACTAAAAAGCAGGAAGAGTATATCAATTCTCAGATACAATCTGGTGACTTTAAAAGTGCCAGTGAGGTGGTTCGAGCAGCTCTCAGGCTTCATCAAGCTTACAGACATCGTGTAATAGAAGACTTGCGTGCAGAAATTGAAAAAGGATGGGAGGGAGAAACGAGTGAAAGGACCGCCGCTGATATTGTTCGTGACAAACTTCAGTTAACCGAAAGCAATAGTTGATCGTTTTGTTCATTGAATTATCACTCGAAGCCGATCATGATCTTGAGCATATTTACGAATATACATTAGCTGATTTTGGAACAGATCAGGCAGTAAGTTATGTGCTCTCTTTCGAAGATATTTTTGATAAGTTATTGGCAGATCCTCATCTTGGAAGAAAAAGACCCGAAATTTTCAAGGGCCTGAGAAGCATTGTTAAAGATGATCACATTGTATTTTACAGGATACTTGAAGATCGAATTCGAATTGTGAGAATTTTAAGTGCCAGGCGGGATTTACCCAAAATGTATTTTAATTATGACGAATAATTGGGTTCATCGAACAAAACCAAGTCTGGAGCTATGATTTTTTTTATTGCCCAATGTTAGTAGATCTATGAAAGATATCGTTTGTCTTTTTTTTATATTTTTTTTGTTACCCTGTAGTTTGGTTTCACAGAACTCTGAAGTCCGATGGACAAAAGTAGCAGATTCGGTGGATTGGTCCGCGCGGGATTCGCAGGGCGAGGTGGTCTATGATGGCCACATGTGGATTTTCGGTGGGTGGGAAAGTTCCTACGAATCCCCACCCCGGGACGTGTGGAAATCAGCTGACGGAAAAAACTGGCAACTGGTGACCGACGATGCTCCGTGGTTGCACAGCGACTTGCCGATGTCGATCGCTTTCAAGGACAAAATGTGGATGATGGGGGGCTGGTACAACGGTCGGTTGGAAGACCGGTCCGCGAGCAACCAGGTCTGGTCCTCTACGGATGGGAAGCACTGGACTCTGGAAGCAGAGAATGCGAATTGGTCTCCTCGATGCGCCGCAGCCATCGTTGAGTTTGACGGAAAAATGTGGATCCTGGGCGGTACGACGCATTACTATTACGGCAATGATTCGAGCCTGTTGAATGACGTGTGGTTTTCCGAAGACGGAGAACACTGGGAATTGGCGACTGACAATGCGCCCTGGCCACCCCGGGCTTTTCACCAGGCTGTGGCGATGAATGGCCGGATCTATGTGATGGGGGGTGGAAATTACGATCCTGAATATTCGGGACTCAACGATGTATGGAGCAGTACCGATGGCATCCATTGGCGACAAGAAACCGCAGCAGCTCCCTGGCACGAACGGATCTGGTTCTCATCTGTGGTTTATAAAGATCTTATGTGGGTGATCGGGGGGTGGTCCGGGAATCCGTACAAGAACTGGCCGGATGCGTGGTATTCCAGAGACGGGAAAAACTGGAGTCAACTTCGTACGGAAGGTGCATCGTGGAAGGAACGTCACGAGCATTCCGTATTTGTATTTCAGGATAAACTCTGGATCGCCGGAGGCATGACACCACCATTGGTCAACGATGTTTGGTGTTTGGACTTGAAGGCGAAATAGGAGCACCAGGGTTGGGTACAGTGGACTCCTTTCAGTCGTAAGCCTGGCAGCCTGTGCGATAGAGAGTCTGGAGCCCGGTTTAGAGTCAATCTCGGCTTCAGATGCCCCTTCCCGCCGGCATCCCAGCCTTCCGAGTCCGAGATTTTCAGGGACCCGAAACTATAAATTTCTACTTGGGTTTCCGCACACTAAAAGCAACTAAGCTATCTGATTTCTTGATAATTCGGTCCTTTCCAAATGACCCGTTTACAACATCTGTGTTCAAAATAATCGTTCAGTGAAAAGCCAGCGCCTGATGCGACTTCTCCGTCCTGCGTATACAAATGCGGAAAATATGAACTGAAGGGGATATCATTTTGATAATAATCCAGACCCTGAAATTCATACTGGATCCAACCGGTGTTTCCAACAATCGCATTTGGGTCGGAAATAAGTTCCTTTTCTGCCTCTGCGATGATCTCCTCCAGCCAATGGGGGATATCCTTATTGGGAACCTGGGTGGTCTTCTCACATCCCAACCCTGTGGCCAGGACAAGCAGGATCGGGAGGAGGACATTTTTCATTGTTTGACTTTTAGTTAGTTGATACAGAATGTAATATACGCTTTTGTCTGGAAAAATCCAAATCAACCACGACATCATCCATAACATGACTGAGACTCAAATATCAATCCTGGATACCACTATCTGTGGTCGCTTTATGCCAATTGAGTTCCGTTACGCCTTCGACTGCTGATCGGTTTATGGTATACAAAGTCGGGGATTCGTTCACACCGGTATACATACCGTTCATGAAATGACAATTGCGCACGGGGGCTTCGATCCGAACAAGCGACTGACCGTTTCCGACGATATTCATCACGTATATCTCGCTGATTCCCCCGGGTATGTTCATAGGTCCATACCCCTTGCCGCCGAGTAAAATGGCGTCATACCGTTCCTCTTCAGCCTGGAAGACCAATCCATCGATATATACATCGTGAATACGGGACTCCCCACTAGCGCGTATGGCAATCGCCCGGTACCGATTGGAACATTGAATATTGTTGATCTTTATGTTCTCTATATCATCTTCTGGTCCGTAATAGCGGCTGGCAGTGACCATGGTGGAAGAAATACTTCCATGAGATTTCGGCTCCTCTGGTTGGGAATCCAGACTGGAAAGCGCGATAAAATCATCCCCCGTACGACCCGAAATATTTTGAATTCGAAAATTTTTGCATCCTTGCCGCAAATTGATGCCATCCTTGTTGGATGTCATCCGCTTCTGTCCTTTCACTGTTACAAATTCTGAATTGTTAATTTGAATGTTGCTCAAACTGGCGTTGTGCACCCTTTCAAAACTGACCGACCAGGCGTGGGCATTTTTGATACGGATGTTTTCAAGCGTGAAGCCATCCACAAAAGCCATTAAAATCAGGATATTGCGCCAGTCGCCTTTTTGCCGGACGCCTTCTTTTCCTGCATCGCTGCCATAACTCACACGCCAGTTACCTTCTTCCTGTTCTTTTTGCGGATCCAATGTCAACATACGACCGCCATCACCAGTGGATCGTGGATGAGTAGCTCCGCGTAACTCCACCTGACCTATTCCGGATATGACGATGTCCTGGTTCCATATCGGATCTGTGATGCCCGATCCGACATTGTCACTGCGAAACATATTGTCCCTGCTCTGATCGGAAAGTTGAAGTATGCAATTATCCAACACTATATTGATGTGAGAGGGTAGAAGTAGGGCACTATCGATTATCCAGATCTGTGATCCGTTCTTATTTGAGCGAGGAATTCTTACTATTTGTCCACTTAGTTGTGCTTCGTCGATGGCTTGCTGAATTCGTTCGGTATCCGTCCCTTTATAATCATTGGGTGTGATACCAGATTCATTTATGAGACTGGTTGTACTTCTTGAACAATTTTGTATGCTCAATACCATACAGCATACGATTAAAACTGAAAATATTTTCAATGGAAGATTCTTGATTTTCATGGTATGATTGAGTTTAGTCTGATGAAGGTAGCAAAACAGTGAATAAAATATGTGCGCTAGAAGGGAGTTGCAAACATGTAAGTCGCAGATTTCCTCCAATATCGGATGGTATTTGTTGGATATTGGATCTGGAGTGAAAAAAATTGTAAAACCGAGAACTATCATTTTTTGAAATTTGTCTTATACGTATAAGATTATTATTTTTGACGTATCAGATATAAGAGCCTGGTCAAAGTTGCTCAGCGAAGAGGGATAAATTACAAACTATAAACCGCTAAATCATGGATGCCAAAGTCACATTATCATTTGACAAAAAGGTTATAGAAAAAGCCAAAATTTTTGCAGCAGAACACAACATCAGTCTATCGCGGCTTACAGAATTTCTGTACAATCAGATTACGACCGGTCATTACCGGCAATTGGAAGATATGCCCATTTCTGACTGGGTTCGGGAAGTGGCCGAAGGACGAGCAGAATATAAAACTCGTTCCACCAGTCGTAAGGACATGAAGGATGAATTTTTCCAATCCCAAAAATGAATATATTTCTTGATGCAAATATTTTGGTGTCGGTACTCAACCAGGAGTATCCGGTATTCACATATTCGTCGCGAATAATGAGCCTGACCGAATACAAACATATCCATTTGTACACTTCACCCATTTGCCTGGCTATTGCATATTATTTTGCGGAAAAAAAAAGCGGACGTAATAAAGCAAAGTATAAAATTGACCTCATTAGCAGGAATGTGGGGATTGCGGGTGTAGATATGGAAACCGTACAACAGGCTTTGGAGAATAAAGAAGTTGAAGATTTTGAGGATGGTCTGGAATATTACGCTGCACTTGGTGTCGGCTGTCAATTTATAATAAGTGAAAATCCTGGGGATTTTTACTTTTCGAAGATACCTGTTCTGGGGGCCCAACAATTTTTGATTCATCATGTAACTATCTGAAGTTATATAGAGCTGTTCCATGTCACAGCACGTATTCTACCGTAATTCATCCAGTTGCGGGGTGATTGCGTTAATTTTTATCCGAAAGTGACTTATTGCAAGTGTTTTCCACAGATTATTTATATTGGCTTCCATGAAATCTAAAATTCCTTTTTTCGGACCAGCTTTATCATTTTCCTTTATGTGTATGATATCTATTCCGGTTATGGCGCAATCACCGGATACCACGGGATCCCAAAATCGTCGACAAACATACCTGGAACAAATCCTGAAGTGGATCCCCGACGAAAGGCCGGGATACGGACGCGTTTCCTACCTGGACTCCACGTTCGGGGATTGGTTGGACCGGACGGGAGAATTGCCCCCCGATTTCTCCCAAATGCCGTCCATTCCCCGGCTTCCCGATCCACTGATCCTGGACGAAGGAGGTCAGAATATACCTATAACAACCACTGCTCAATGGGAAAAAAAGAAAGAGTTCATGAGGGAGCAGTTAAAACGATATGTGACGGGTACCTTTCCACCGGCCCCTACCAATATGGAGTCCACCATTCTCAGCGAGCGGATGGATGGTGAGGTCAAGCTTCGGATGGTTGAGTTGAGGTTTGGGCCCGATCACCAGGCGAAGTTAACGCTGGAGTTGATGATCCCTCCCGGAGACGGACCATTTCCGGTATTTATGACCCAATGGAACCACCGTGGGTGGGCACAGATCGCGGTCAGACGTGGATATATCGGATGCGTATACGCCGGAGCCGATAGCAAAGATGATACGGAGGATTATAGCCGGATCTGGGCCGGTGAATACGATTTTACACGCTTGATGCGGCGCGCCTGGGGAAGTTACCGGGCGATTGATTATTTGTACACGCTGCCGGAAGTGGATCGCGATAAAATTGCGCTGACAGGTCATTCCCGCAATGGGAAGCAGTCGTTGATGGCAGCGGCTTTTGACGAGCGGATTACCGCCATCATACCCAGTAGCGGGGGAACGGGGGCCGAGGTTCCGTGGCGGTATTGCGCTTACCAGTATGATGTGGAGGACATTGCCCTCCTGGGGCCGGCACAGCCATCCTGGCTCCATCCGCGGCTCCGTTTTTTCATCGGCCGGGAACAGAAACTGCCCGTCGATCAGAATTCGTTCATGGCATTGATTGCCCCGCGAGGCTTGATGCTCAGCACCGCTTATGAAGAAGTCGCCAGTAATCCATGGGGGATCGAAAAAGCTTATTTGTCGGCGCAGAAGACTTATAGATTTCTCTCCGCAGAGGACCGGATCACGGTTCGGTACCGGAAGGGTACGCACGGGACCACCGCGGAAGATATCGAAGCATACGTCGATTTTTTTGACTATGTTTTTGACCGGACTTCCACCCACCCCGAGATGAAGTTCCACTACGTGCCTTCGTTTGACCGATGGCAGGAAAGGAGCGGAGAACGGATCGATCCATCGGATTATCCGGTACATCAGACCGGACCTTATCTGACAGACCCACACGATCAAGCGGTCACGACCATCAGACAATGGCATGATTATAAAGATGATGTATTGGAAAAGGTAAACTGGATCCTGGGGGAACAACCGCCCGGTGTCACCAATCCCGGACCGGGAACGCTGAGCGACCACGTCCAGGGGGAAGAGAAATTTGGCAGCGTCCTCCGTCGCCCGGCTGCCACTTCCCGGATGGCCCGTCAGGCTATTTCTCCCTATGATGGATTTGGAGATAATTTGTTTGGTTATCTGTATTATCCCAGTGAAATGGCTGGCCAGGAGGAGAACTTACCCGTGGTCATTTACCTGCACGAGTACGATTACTCCAAGGGGTTTGCTTCGATGACTCTCAATCATAGCATCCATCAGTATATCGAAGGGCTCGTCGAGAGTGGTTTTGCGGTGTTCGCGTTTGATATGGTGGGTTTTGGAAACCGTCAGGAGGAGGGTCTTCATTTTTACAACCGGTATGCGAATTGGTCCAAAATGGGTAAAATGGTGACGGATGTCAGGGGAGCGGTCGATGCGCTGACGCATATGGACGTAATCGATCCGGACCGGATTTTCGTCACGGGGTATTCTCTCGGGGGTACGGTGGGGCTGTACGCTACTGCGATGGATGAAAGGATCGCGGGTCTGGTATCCGTCAGTGGATTTACACCTATGCGCACGGGGAATATGGGCGAACTGCACATCGATGAATTGTCCGGACAACATCTATTGATTCCCAGATTGGGATTTTTTCTGAAAACCCCCGAACGGATACCTTTTGATTACGAGGATGTATTGGCCGTCATCGCTCCCCGGCCTGTGCTGATCATTTCCCCCCAACTCGATCAGGCAGCCGATGCGGAGAGCGTGGAGTATGCGGTCCGGAAAGCGAACCAGGCATATCGATTGTGGGGAGCAGACGCGCGGATTGATTTGCAGTCTCCCGATGATTACAACCGGTTTTCGGATGATATGAGAAAAAACGTTATCGATTGGCTGGGGGATAGATAAAGTCAATGTATGAAGTAAATCCCGGACGAGGACCTTGAACCCGGGGGTTTTCAGATTTTAACGGCTTATTTAGCGCTTTTTTGATGAAATTTTCAAAAGTGGGCCCTAAAATTATTACAGGTTTAAATAAATCACTATATTCGGTAACGTTACCGTGTTTTAAACCGCATTAAAAAGGAAGTAGATGATCTTGCAATTCAAAAAGTGCGCGCTTTTGGAGAATTTTTCAACAGGAAGAATCCACTTATTTGTAGCAGTATTCTGCCTGAGCTTAACTTTCAGCGGCCATACGCACGGCCAAACCTCTGGCAAATTTTCAATATATTCCAGTGAAACCCACCGGGATGTCCAGATTTCGGATATAGCCGAATGGGAGGTGCACCGAAGTAAGCTCAAACAAAACATGGAAGCCATCATGGGCCCTCTTCCCGATCGCCAAAACCTGCCTGATCTGGATATCAGAATCAAGGATTCCCTGCAAACGGAGAGCTACCTGAGATTGCATATTGATTTTCTGGCAGCCGAAGGCGAAAGAGTGCCGGCTTATCTGTACCTTCCACATCGGAGTGCTTTTTCGGGCCGGTCGCCTGCGATCCTGGCCTTGCATCCTACGGGTGCCATTGGCAAAGAAATCGTCGACGGTCAGGGTAAGGAAAATAGAGGCTACGCCATGGAGCTGGCCAAACGGGGATACGTGGTAATTGCACCGGATTATCCCAGTTTTGGAGAACTAGCAGAGTATGATTTTGAAAATGACCGGTACGCCTCAGGCACCATGGCCGCTATTTTTTATCATATGCGATGCGTGGATCTGCTGAACCAAAGAACTGACGTAGATCCTGAGCGGATAGGGGTGATAGGGCATTCCCTGGGGGGGCACAATGCGATATTTGCAGGAGCTTTCGATGAACGGTTGAAGGTGGTGGTCTCCAGTTGTGGATGGACCCAAATGGCTTATTATGATATAGGCCCGGTGGGAATCCAACAATACGGTGGAAGGCTGGGCCCCTGGGCACAGGATCGGTATATGCCGCCAATAAGGGAAAAATACCAATTGGACGGAGATAAGATACCGGTTGATTATCATGAAATGATTGCATTACTGGCGCCGAGAGCTTTTTTTTCCAATTCACCGGTCAATGATTCCAATTTTGATGTTCATGGGGTCGAAGAGGGGATGGAAAAGGCGTGGGATGTATACCGGTTTTTCGGAGAAGAGGAAAAATTACAGGTTCGGTATCCTGACGCAGAGCACGATTTTCCGACGAAAACCCGCCGGGAAGCGTATGAGTTTGTGGATAAAGCGCTCATGCATATACCTACACCACACGAAATGGAATAATCTAAAATAAATGAACATGTGTACGAAAATACCTCCATCGGTCGGAATGGCCCGGTCAAAATCCAGGATATTGGGAAGATTGTGGGCTTGCATAATGATCCTCCTGGCCACGGGGCAGTTGTTTTCCCAGGAAGCACAAGCCGAAGGGGAAATGGTCCAGCTATACGCTGGAGCAGCTCACGCGGACATAACGCCATCGACGGATGTAAAAAACTGGGTGACCGGGGAGGCATACGGTGAAGTGCACGATCCCATTTTTGCCCGGGCACTGGTCTTGAGTGACGGCGTGGAAAAAGTGGTGATACTCCACTGGGAACTGGTGGACGTCGGAGAATCCGCCCGGGATAATATCCGGCAGCGGGTGGCCAGCAGTCTGAACATTTCTCCGCAAAATATTTTAGTCAACGCAGCGCACAACCATTCAGCGCCCTGGTGCCCCGTATACGGGGACGACAGTCAGCGGGGCAAGGAACGGTATCCATGGTGGGTAGACCGTTATATGGAAGCTCAGGACGACGATCCGGCGTTTCAGGAATGGCGGGAGAAACTCCTGGTGCAGTCACTGGCTGCCGTGGAGGAAGCCAACAGGGAACTCAGCCCTGCTACCATGTGGATTGGCCGGTACGACGTGTCCCGGTTTATCCGGAACAGAAGACCCCGTCCGGTCAGAGAAGGAGTGGCCCAGTCCAACCTTCCTGAAAAATTCAATTACCTGCACGAGGATTGGGACCCTCGGGTACTGAGCGGAGACCGCACATTTGGTCCGCTGGACCGGGCAATGACGGTTTTATCATTCCGAAACTCTGCTGGTAAAAATATCGGAACCATTTTTCAAATGGCCTGCCACGCGGTGTCCATTTATCCTTATCTCGATGGTATTTCGGGAGATTGGCCCGGAGCCGTTTCGCGCGAATTGGCCCTTTCACTGGAGGGTGAAAATATGTTCCTGCAGGGGAATGCCGGAAATGTGAACCCCTGGAAGCGGGGAGAGGAGGCGGTACAGGAAATGGCAGAAGGCCTCACCCACGATATTCTCACCACGTACGAGTACAGCGCCAGGCTGATTTCTGATTCGATCAGAACCGACCGGGCAGTGGTGGGTTTGCCATTGACGGATTACGGCCAGGAAAGAACCGGTCTGGAGAACATAGATGCCGAAATCATGGCGATCACCATCGGATCGGTAGCACTGGTCACTTTACCCGGTGAACCGATGACGGAGTTGAATCAGGCCATCCAGAAAGATTCTTCGTTTCCTCAAACCATCGTTCTGGGGTATTCCAATGGAAACGGCGGACATTATTGCGGCATGCCCGGGGAGAAAGCCCACGGAGGCTACGAAACCGGGGAACGAGCCAACCTCGGATCTGATCAGGCCGGAGGTATCATGGTCAATACTGCTATAGGCTTACTCGATAAATTGCATTCAGAAAGGTAAACGATATGACTTTTTCCAACCACCGGGTTTTGAATATACAAAAGCACCAGTTCGTCTTCCCCCTGGTCCTGTTTGGGGTCATTTGGGCATTGACAGGCGCATGTAAAGGACCTGACCGGTCCGATGAATCAAACGTCAGGGATATCGTGTTTTTGATTACCGATGATCCGGACAATTACGAAGCGGACAAAACCATTCCGGTTTTTGCCCGGCAACTCGAAGATAATTTCCAATTCACTACCCACGTTCTCATGGGGGAAGGTCCCCGGGAAGCTTATCGATTCCCGGACTTATCTATCCTCCGGGAGGCCGATCTATTGGTGGTATTCTGCCGAAGACTGGCCCTGCCGGAAGCTCAGATGAAACAGATCAAACAATACATAAAACAGGGCAAACCAGTCATGGGTATCCGGACAGCCAATCATGCTTTTTCAGTGAGAGGCGACACCATTCCACCGGGTTATACGGATTGGTGGGATTTCGTGCCCGACGTCCTGGGTAGTTCCAATGAAGGTTATGGCCCGGTAGAACCAGGAACCAACATATCGGTGGTTTCATCTCAGGCCAGTCATCCCATTTTGCAGGGGATCGAGGAATCGTACTGGCATTCGATAGGGAACGTGTACAAGGTGGGCAATTCGCTGGATGATGACGCGACGGTTCTGCTCCGGGGCACCGTAGAAAGCGAGGGGCTCGATGAACCCGTAGCCTGGCTTTGGGAAAATCAATACGGTGGCCAGGTGTTCTATTCCTCGGTAGGGCATCCTGCTGATTTTGAAAATAGCGACAATGTTAAAATACTAAATCAGGCAATCGCCTGGTTAACTCAAAATACTTACTAACTAATTCAATTATTACTCGATGAAAAAATTTCTGAATATTTCATTTCTTGTATTTGGCGCGGTGTTTTTGGTCACGCTGACTATCTTTTCGTGCAGTGAACCGAAATATCCTGATTCCAAAACTCCGCAGGAGTCATTGGCCGAAATGCAATTGGATGATCGTTTTGAGATTCAGTTGTTTGCGTCTGAGCCGGTCGTACAGGATCCGGTTTCGATGATTTTTGATGAAAAGGGCGATGTATACGTGGTTGAAATGCCCGACTACCCTTTCAAACCCGAAACCGGACCGGGAGCAGGGCGGATCAAAAAACTCATCGATGCAGATGGTGACGGGGTGATGGAAGATTTTGTGATTTTTGCCGATCAGATTACGGATGCTACCAGCGTATTTCCCTGGAAAGACGGACTTTTGGTGACAGCCGCTCCCAATATCTGGTATATGAAAGATACCGATGGCGATGGCCAGGCGGATGAAAAGGAGATTCTTTTCTCCGGCTTTTTTCAAAACAATCAGGAAGCCCAGATCACCAATCTGCGATTTAACGTGGACAATTGGATTTATGCATCCAATCATGGGCAACAAGGTCAGGTTCAGTTTACCCGAAAACCGGATTCTGAGCCCCTGTCCGTGGCAGGTGGAGATTTTAGGTTTCGGTTGGATACCGAAGAGTTTGAGCAGGAGACCGGTCCAGGTCAGTTTGGCCATGCCTTCGACAATTTTGGACATCGTTTTGTGACGCAAAATACGATCCACATCCAGCAAATGGTCATGCCGTGGAGATATACCCACCGCCACCCATACCTGCCTGCCACCAGAGCGATGGTCAATATTTCGGATCACGATCTGCGGATGTATCAGTTGACCGAAGCACCCTATTGGAGGAAGGAAAGGTCCGCACGCCGGCAGAAAGCATACGACGAGCAGGGACTGGACCGGATCGAGCACGTGGACAACCATTTCACCGGCGCTTCCGGCGGAACATTTTACGGTGGGGGTTTATTTCCCAAAGAATTTGATCATTCTATCTTTACGGGGGAAGTCATGGGTGGACTGGTGCACCAGGATGTTCTCGTGACCAAACCCGGTCAGGTGGTATATACCGCGAGCAGAGCGGGCAATGAGCAGGAAAGCGAGTTTCTGGCGTCAACCGATATGTGGTTCCGGCCAACCAATTTTACGGTCGGCCCCGATGGCGCCTTGTACATGGTAGATTATTATCGTCAGCACATCGAAACCCCGCTTTCTATCCCGGAAGATCTCATGGAAGATATGGACTTTATGGCCGGATCTGACATGGGGCGAATCTACCGGATCGTTCCCAAGGGCAGCGATGCGTTGTCATTGGCGGAAATACAGGGTGAACATTCGGTCGGTGAATATCTGGATTGGTTGACGCGTTCCAACAAATGGTACCGGTTACAAGCTCAGCGGATGTTACTTCAGATGGGCGATCCTTCGATCATTCCTTCCGTGGAAGAAATATTCCGGTCCAATTCGGACCCGGTCGTTCAGTTGCACGCGCTGTATCTGATCGATGGACTCGGTGGGTTAAACGCCGCTCATGTCCGGACGGCTCTCCAGTCTCCCGAGCCCGGATTGCGGGAACACGCGCTCCAATTGGCGGAAAACTTCCCCGAACTCCTCGCGGACGTGATCCGGCTCAAAGATGACCCTTCGGCCCGGGTAGTGATGCAAACCGCACTCAGCCTGGGGAATTTTACTTCGGATCAGGTGATCCCCGCATTAGGCGATATTTTGAATAAGAACTACAAAGACCACTGGATGAGAATGGCGGTCCTCAGTTCAGAACCGGGGTCGTCGATGGCGCTAATGAAGTATCTGGACGGTAAGACATCATTCTTTGAATCCTGGGATGGGGATAAACAAAAACTCCTCCACGATTTTACATATATTACTGCCGCACGGAACGACGAATCGTCCTTGCTGGCATTGGTGAATGAATTTGAGCGGATTCCGGCAGATAATCAGGCCTCCATCTGGAAAGGCCTGGCAGCTGGTTTGAAGCGGGGAGAAACCACCCTGACGGACAAAGTAAAGGCAAGAATCGGAAAAATCACCGAATCCGCCGATACTGCAGTAAAAGAAGCCCTGGCAGAAATCCTTTAATTTAAAATCTATGGTATGAAATCGAAAAAAAACAGAAGGGCATTTTTGAATTCAGCCCTGAAGGTGGGCGCTGGTTTGATTTGTTTGCCCCTGGTGGCCCAATCGTGTAAGTCGGAGGGTGATCAGTCCACCGGGACCGAAGATGCCAATGCGAATGCATTGGATGTGACGAGCTGCGACGATTTGTCCAAAACCTCGGCTGCTGAAATCAAAAAAAGAGAGGGATTCGGATACGTGGAAGAATCCCCCATTCCGGATAAGCATTGTAAAAATTGTCAACTTTATTTACCACCCGCAGAAGGAAAATCCTGTGGCGGATGTGCCTTGTTCAAGGGCCCGGTGTTTGAGGAGGCATATTGCACTTACTGGGCACCTATTGTTTAAAAACCCAATTAACCTGAAATTATGAAATCTTGTGATCGATTACTGGCACTAGTGCATCAAATCCTAAGTTCCTATGGCTATTTCTTTATCTTTTTTGACATCTCTTCATCATCGAAATCCTTACGTAACCCCGGCTATGCGCGGTTTCGCTTCTTCGACCTGTCAAAAAATATTTTGAAATACCACTATAGGCACTTAAGATTTGACGCACTGGCGTGCGTACTGGTGAGTATTTTGATGGTCAATTATCCGCTGTATAGTGGAAATTATGATGTGTCTGAGGGCATCGAAAATCCCCATCCCTTCCCCAACCAATGGAAGGCCGGGGCGGCCAGGATAGACATTACGCCTGAAAAATCGATGTGGCTGGCCGGGTATGGTTCCCGCAGGTCTCCATCGGAAGGAACCTTGCATTCCATCTGGGTCAAGGCTTTGGCGCTGGAAGATGCTCAGGGCAATCAATCGGTATTGATCACCTCGGATTTGCTCGGATTGCCCAAGACCATGTCGGACAATATTCGTCAAAAGGTCGAATCCAAATACGGATTGACCAAAGCACAGGTAATCCTCAATAGCTCCCACACGCACACCGGTCCGGTCCTGGGTGATGCCTTGTTTGACATCTATCCGGTAGACGCCGCCGGTCGGAAGAGAATCGAGGAATACACCGCCCGGTTGACCCAGCGCATCGTGGACGTGATCGGTGAGGCGATTCAAAAACTCGAGCCGGCTCAGCTATTTTCCGAAAACGGTGTCGCGCGGTTTCAGGTGAATCGCCGCAACAACGTAGAAGCATTGCAGCACCGGATCAGCGATCTCAATGGTCCCAATGATTACGCGGTTCCGGTGATTAAGGTCGCCAGACCCAACGGTGATCTGATGGCCGTCGTCTTTGGCTACGCCTGTCATCCCACCGTCCTGAGCCTCGATCAGTGGTCGGGTGATTACCCTGGATATGCCCAGATCCAACTGGAAAAGGACCATCCAGGGGTGCAGGCCATGTTTTTCCAGGGAGGAGGAGCAGACCAGAACCCCATTCCCCGCCGGACAATTCCTCTGGCTCGTCAATACGGACGAACGCTGGCAGCGGCTGTGGACCGGGTGCTCGAAGAGGAGATGAAACCCCTGGAGTCGGTCATGAAAGTGGCGTATAAGGAGGTGGATCTCAATCTGGAAACACCCCCTACCATGGAAGAATTGACCCATTTTTGTGAAGTGGCCTCCAGCTATCAGAAAAGTTGGGGTGAGCGCTTGCTTCAGGAAGTTAAAAGCGGCAAAAAATTGCTCGAAAAATATCCCTATCCTCTGCAGATCTGGAGGCTGGGTGACCAATCCATATTTACGCTGGGAGGAGAGCTTTTGATCGGGTATACGATCCGGCTCAAAGAGATATTTGGCTATGATTCCTTTGTCATGGGGTATACCAACGACGTGATGAGTTACATCCCTACGGCCCGTGTCCTTCATGAAGGAGGCTACGAAGGAGCTTCTGCCCAAATAGTCTACGGTTTACCATCAAAATGGGCGTATGATATAGAATCAGCTATCGTCCAGGGGATGGTGGAATTGGCTCAAACGGTCGATCTGCACCCGCCAGCCAATAAATTGATTGGTCAATAGTACCGGTCAGACCGACATTCCGGATGGATCGACATGGCGATACAATCGCATAATATTTCACCTCTGATGCTTGCACTTAAATGAAATCGGCAACTTTGAAATTTAGCTTTCAAGACCGTAGGAATATACCATGACCAACATTACCTTATGAAACCGCATCTGCGTCAGTCTGATCTGAAAATTCCTCAATGAACCACACATTAGATAATTATTATATATGAATGAAATGCAAACAAACGGAGAGAAGCAAAATTTAATCGCGCATCGTCATTATTCCGGTTTTTCATTGGCTCATGACACCTACAATGCTCTTTCGGGTGCCAGCGATGGCTGTATATATTACGTGCTCTCATCCGAAGACTTTCGGATAGGAGGGCACGTATACCGATATGACCCGCACATCGGCGAATCCAATCTGATCGGTGATCTGACGGTGTTGTGCGGAGAACAGACCGCCAATGCGATCGGCCAGGGGAAAAGCCACGTGGAGTTTTTTGAAATGGAAGGCAAGCTTTACTACTCGACCCACGTCGGAGTGTACGAGCTGATCGATGGAATGGACAGGATGTACGAGAATCCTCCGGAGGGTCTGGGTCTTTATCCAGGTGGACACATTCTGGCGTACGATATGAAAACCGGACAGACGGAGGATCTGGCGTTGGTGCCGCATGGAGAAGGCATGGTTTCGATGACGATGGATACCGACCGGGGCCACATTTACGGTTTGACCTGGCCCACGGGAAATTTTATACATTATGACGTGGGAGCCGGTCAACTCCACGACCTGGGTCCGGTTGCGCTGCGGGGAGAAGGTGGCGAGCCCGGTCAGAATTTCAGGACGTTGTGCCGGTCACTGGTGGTGGATCCCCGGGATGGTGCGGTGTATTTTACGGTTTCCGAAGGGGATATCCATTACTATCGTCCCGGGGAAGGAGAGATCAGGACGATGCCAAACGCAAATTTGCGTTTGGATTATTTTGGACGATTTGACCCGACGCGGCCCGGAAGTATGGTTTATCATTGGCGCAAGGTTTTCTGGTATGAACCTGAAAATGTAGCTGTCGGGGTGCATGGAAACTCGGGGTATTTGTTTCGGTTTTCACCCGATAAAGACCGGGTGGAGCTCATCGAACGGATCACCTCCCTGCCCAGCCAGAAAAGCGGGATGAGCGATCAATTCAGTTACGGATACCTGGGGTACGCGCTCGGTCCTGATCAGGAAACCGTTTACTATCTGACCGGTGGGCCGATATACGAAGATGGAACGCGGATCGAAGGGGTCAGGGATATCGCAAAGGGAGCGGCCCGGGGATTGGAGAATCTGCACCTGGTGACCTATCATTTGCCCACCGCGAAGTATACCGATTACGGTGCCATATTTTATGAGGATGGATCGAGACCTACCTATGTGAATTCCATCGCAGTGACGCCCGATCGGGTTTATTTTCTGGCCCGGATGGTGGTGGCTGGGAAGGAGGTTCAGGATCTGGCTTGGGTTGAAAGACCGGTGTGAATATTTCTTTTCTATATTGATGGGCATCTTTGGACCATATCAACCTTTTTGCCACGTTTTCGGCCTCTTCTTCTGTCAAATATTCCCCATTATCAATTTGTTTCAAAGCCTGATCAATTTGAGCATATCGACTTGTTGGATATTTATTTGTTCAACATCTAGAATATATTTAAGCAACTGACTACGCTGCATAAAGCTGGACTTTTGATTTGTCGATTTCCGCGATCAAAATGGGGTTCTTTAGAGCTCTGTATGAAAGAAGATCTATTTCTCTTTGAAAAATATTTTTCAAGGCATTCAATAAGCTAAAATAATTATCTGCGAAATGGAGCACATCAAGTTTATCAGAGAATTCTACGACCAGGTCAATATCACTGCCTTCATCAAATTTATCTGAAATAGCAGAACCAAATAAATATAGCTTATCTACGAAATGATCAGTACAGACCTTTTTAATTATTTGCTTTAAATCATTATCAATTTTAATCATTGTAAATAATATTTAAAATGCCAAAATCACTTCACGCTAACTAAATCTCTTTGCTATGAATTCACTTAATTATCGGCTTCTTTTTCTTTAAAACATTCCCCTTAATCAATTTGTTATTAGATTTTCAGTTACCAATATGTAACGATCAATCATGTTCATTAATTCCGGGGTTTTTCGTCGAATTTTAAAGCTGAGTTTTCGATATCCTTGAAATTCTGAATCATGATGTATGATATTTAAAATGTCTTTTTCAAGTTTGCATTCACATCACAGAAGAAACCACTATTCCCAGGAACCACCACATCAACGGCCAGCCATGGTCCTGGTTGAGTTGGGTTTTGACCATACTAATCGCTTCATACAACTGTTTTTTGACGGCTGACTTGGAAATTTTCAGAGCTTCAGCTATTTCCGTTATAGACATTTCAGTCTGGGTGCGCATCAAAAAGATCCTTTTCCGCTGGGGGGAGAGTTCTTCAATGATAGCCATTGCTGATTCATAATATTCATCGTATACCAAATCATCATCAGCAGAAGGAGATATGCCATAAGTGGGTATGTTAGCTTTCATAGTTCGCCTGGCCTGTCGCTGTTTTTGAAGATCGAACAACCGATTTTTGGCCATGCGGAATATATAATTTTCGAAGGACCGGATATTGTCCAATTTTTTTTCTCCTCTCCCAAATGCTGACAAAAACATCCTGGACGATCCGTTCGGCTTCGTACTTTTCATGATTCACAAAAGGAAGTACAAACCGGTAAACGGAGTCCAGGTGCGAGGTGTATAATTGACGATAGGCCTTACGATCACCTTGCGCCAATTGGCTAAGTAGCTTTTTTTCTATATTGTGATTTCCCGATATTTTCATCTGACAAATGAAAGTAATGCAACCAAGTTAAGATATTCATAGGATACTTTATAAGACCTGGCTTATTTTTTATTCGTTGCCAATCCTGGAGTTGTTTCATGGCCTTAAAATTTGAGATTTTTGTGCATGTATGTTAATATTTCCTAAAAATCCATCTCATCACTGACGTTTCATTACTGAGTAGTGTCTTATACGGTAGGATACTTTGAATCTATCCGACCTATGTGCGGACTTTGGCTCGAATAAATTCGTAGGTGGATGAATAAAAAAATTATAGTATGATACCCAAAATAGCAATCTTAATCATTGTATTAAGTCTTACAGCTTGTTCGGAGGATTCCCTTATTGAACAATCTACCGGGACAAAGTTAATTTCCGTTGAATATGTAGATGACGATCGCAGTTGGATAGAACAGTATTCTTATTCTCCCAATGATGAACTCACGAAAATTGAAGAATTTAGTCCATCAGGTAAAAGATATGAATTGGATTACCAGGATTCACTATTAAAAGAATACACGACCTATAGAATGGATGATGGAAAGCTGATTTCTCGTGATTCCCTCATTTACAATTCCAACGGCACGATTCAGGCAATATACAGCTTTTCAAGTTATTCAGAAGGAAACCTGTCTTTATCATGGATTTATGAATATGACTACGATAATGAAAATAGGGTTTCTAATAGGTCAACATATTACGTGAACAACCAAAAGTACACTAGAGAGGAAGAGTACCACTGGAAGGGAAATAATATTGAAAAAGTGGCTCATTTCACGGATGAAAAGGAATTGTTCTATGAAGCCTTCTATGAATACGATGATAAAAAAAACTATAAAAAAGGTGTTCCAAAGCATATTGTAGACCCCATAAACTGGAGTGAAAATAATGTAACTAAAACATCTTACAAGGACTATCTGGGCCTCCTGGATTTAGCCTGTGGTCCATGCATAGCGGAGTATAAATACAATCTAGACGATTATCCGGTTTCTATACAACTCAATTGGGGAAGAGAAATGAAATTAACGTATGAATGAAACCTCGGGAGAGCTGACATTTGATGGGTCGGAATTCGGATCACTAAGAAATACCATCTTATTGATCATCAATACGGATGGCGACGTATTTTTATAAGTATGAATCTATTGTGATTGAACATCGATAAACTTTGGTTATGAAATATATTATGTTAGGTCTAACAATGATGGTGATTACATCCTGTAGTAAGGAAGGAATTAACCTAAAAAATAATGACTACTTGATATTTGGTCATTTCTATGGTATGTGCTACGGTGACCAGTGCGTGCAGACCTATAAATTAACCAACAATAATTTATATAAAGATTTTCGCGACCGATACATAGATACCGAACCAGATTTCAGGCCCTTGGGGAAAGAAAAATTCGAGTTGGTGAGGAATTTACAGGAAGCCATTCCTCAAAAGCTATTAGAATCAGATCAGGAACGATTTGGGTGCCCGGACTGTGCAGACCAGGGTGGGTTGCTTTTAGAAATTTCCCGGAAAGGCAAAGTGAATACATGGGCAATAGATCAGAGAAAATCGGATGTCCCCGCGTATTTGCACGACATTATGGATACCTTGAACGAGGCCATAGCCACGATCAATGATTAAATTCCCTATCAGCCAATAAGACCGATCGGTATTCAGGGAGACGGGATTGATCAAAATTGTTCCCCTTGATTTGTTTTTGTGAATGTTTCCAGTGATATTACATTCGCAACTTTGGTCTATGCCGAAATCGATTTTAACGCTCATCTTTGTTTTGTGGATATTGACTGGTGTGAAGGCATTTCACGCCGGAACAACGCGGCTATCCCCCCCGCAACGGGATGCCCAGGCTATGGGGACCGGCTTGGATGTGGATAGCTGGGAACGGACATTCGCAAGGCAAAAACCGAAATCTGTTCTGCATTCCGGGCATTCTTCTTTATCAGCCAACGGTGTTTCGATGGCGTATTTTGAGGTGGATGTGACCCCACCACCAGGAAGCCCGCTGGCATTTGGAACGACCCGAATGATCCGGGATTCCCTCAGCGCCAGGGGCATCGTTCTGATCTTTGATGAAAAGCCAGTTGTTTTGGTGGCCATCGATTGGATCGGGATCGCTAACAAGGGCATGGACGTTTTCCGGAAAGCCCTGGCTCGTGCCGTCGGTACGAGTGAGGATCGGGTAGCCATCCACGCCTTGCACCAGCACAATGCGGTGCGATGTGATCTGACGACGCCTTGCATACTGGAGGAGTTCGGGAGTTCGGAATTGTATTACGATACGGCATTTCTTTATCGATCCATCGAAAATGTCGCTTCAGTAGCCCAAGCCTCTCTTGAAAACTTACAACCTGTCACTGATATCAGTTTTGGACAAGCCAGAGTCAACCGGGTCGCTTCCAACCGGCGAATACTCGGACGTCATGGTGATGTGGAGAATATGCGTTGGAGCTGGACCCAGGATTTCAGGCTGCGACATGCAAACGAAGGTCTGATCGATCCTTTTCTCAAAATGATCACCCTGTTCAATGGGCAGGAACCACTGGTATCCCTGTCCTATTACGCCGTTCATCCTGTGATCAATTTTGGTGAGGGGGAAGTTTCTGCAGAGTTTGTGGGAATTGCCCGGAAATATCAGGAAATGAAAAGAAACTATCCCCAAATATATTTTACCGGGGCGGCGGGAAATATCGGCGTCGGGAAATACAACAACGGGACCGATCAGATTCGTTATACTTTTGCCGCGAGATTGTCCATGGCCATGGATGAAGCCCTGGAGAGTGCCGTGAGGAAACCTCTTGATCAGACCGGTATCAAGTGGAAAACATCGGAAGTGTATCTACCACTTGCGGATTATGTGAATCAGGACAGTCTGATCCAGGTGATCACTGGTGAAAAATACGACCCGGGCTATCCTTATCTAAGAGCCATCGCGGGTCTGGCCTGGTGGACCAGGGTACATCGTGAGCCCTACGTCAGGATATCAGCCTTGCATTTGGGCGGGGTTCGTCTCCTCAGTTTGCCCGGTGAACCGTTCGTCGAATACCAATTGGCAGCCCAGCGGCTTTTTCCGGGAAATATGGTGTGTACAGCGGCTTATGAGGAATACGGTATGGGCTATATCGGTACCAGCCAAGCCTACGAGAAAGGCGGATATGAAACCTCCAAAATGGCGACGATGGTGGGACCGGAAGCGGAGGCGGCTTTGATGAAAGGTATCAGGGAAGTTCTGGAGTGAGAATTGGATCATCGGGCTTCCCGGGATTTACTTTGACGCTTACTTCATGGTCATCAGGACCAATATTTCTGCCGTGGTATCCATGAGATCCAGGACGCTTTCTCCCGTAGAGGTTTTCAGGTCAATATGCTCTTCCACCACTCGTTCCCGATCGGAAAAGTACATATGGTGGATTATGGTTTCGCCAAAAGATCCGCGAATTCGCCAATCGAATTTAAAATTTCTGTCATCTACGAGTGTATTGATGGAAAAAGTTCCTTTACCCGGATGATAAAAAATGTATTCGGAAGGGTGATAACCTTCGATGGCTTTTTTTTGTCTGACGTAGTACTTGTTAATTTGATAAAAGAAAAGCCAGCTTTGAGTGGTGAATATCGTACCGGAATATTGAATGAAATCGTTGTGCGCATTGAAGTAATCCACCTGCTGGATGACCGACATATCAGAGACAAAATCCGAACTCCAAACCTTTCTTTCCCCGTAATCTATGCGATACTTCTTTTGTAAGCGATGGTCATGAATCGCATAAATATACTCAGACAAAGGAAAGGTAACCAACAAGTCCGGTCCCTCGATACCCGGGGCAATTTTGAAATCGGATTGGCTGTAATATGGACCAATGATGTTATCCCCCATATCCACGCATTCCATATTCAGGTTTGCTCCGGATTTCCAAATAGTACAACTGTCTCGCAGGTAAGAAACAAAAGTGAATTTACCATTATGATCCATGGTCACATCAGAGGCTTTTTGTGGTAGAAGGACTTCCGATAGACCATTTCCTTCAAGATCATAAGATATCATGGAGTGGTTCATATCCAAAACGATGAGTGTTTCTGTGTCTGGATCGTAGCAGATATCCCCTATATCACCGTATTCCGCTGGTCCGGCGCCCACTGCATCGATGTGGTGGAGGTACAGGCCATCATTGTTGTAGAAGTATATGGATTGGTTTCGTTCTTCCCAGCAAATGAATCCTCCCTCAAATTTTAAGATTTTGGCAAAATAGAAGATTGCTTCTCCTTCCGGGAGCCCATGAAGCACTACGTAACTGTAATCAAATAAATCTGAATGGGAGCTTCCTTCCTGAAGAGAATCCATATAGATAGTGGTGTAATCTCCCTCTGAAAGTAAAGGTTTATCACAACCGGTTTGCAGGATAATTGCCAACCAAAGGAAAAATATTGTGGTAGGGTGGTGCATCAAAGATTACAATGAGTTCCGAGTTAAATTATAGTATCTTAATTTAAACGATCCAGTCTGTCTTATTGTAGTACCACAACTGTCAAAATGAATTTCTGCCAGAACATTTTACTTAATTTCACGGGCATTATACACTAGATAGACATATTTTTTGTCGGAGCTGGGGCTCCAACATCCCAGCGGGTTGCCGTTGTATATGTTTGCGTGTGCTTCAAAATCAGCAACCATTAAATTGCCGTATAATGGAATCATGATGATGGAGGTGAAAGGAATCCATTCCCATTTTTGTAAATCTCCTTATATTCACTCCAATAAAACACGATAGAATGATTTTTAAATCTCGAAGGTTGTTGCCCCATTATATGGTCATAATGTTGATCGTTGTTGCATTCTTTTCCATAGAGCAAGTTTATGCGCAGAAACAGGCCGTACAGCTTTTTGCGCACCGGGGTGGGGCCCACGAACAAGATGAGAATACGCTACAGGCCTTCCAGAACAGCTATGACCAGGGAATCCGGGGATTTGAGACCGACGTCAGGATGACACGGGACGGTGAACTGATTCTGTTTCATGATGGCTCCCTGGATCGCATAACCGGACATCAGGGAAGTATTGAAGAAATGACTTCGTCGGAATTGCGGAAGATAAAGACTAAAAAAGGCAATCCACTTCTTTTTCTGGATGATTTCCTGGTGTTTTTGGAAGACAAGCCGGGTGTTTACCTGGAATTGGAGATGAAAACCAGTCCAGAAACCTATCCCCAGCCACTGTTGGAGAAATACTGCGATAGGTTGTACGAAGCTGCCGCGATGCGTAAACCTGAAAGTTCCACGTACCTTTTTACCTCGTTTGACAAACGCCCACTGCGATACCTCAAAACCACTTATTCCGATGCGGATATGTTGTTCATCACCTCGAGACCGCTCACCAACGAGGTAGTGCAGGAAACGCTGGAGTTGGGACTCAACAGAGTGGGTTGTAACATAGGCGGAACGAGCCGGAAAATGGTGGAGGCTGCTCATGAAGCTGGTATCCAGGTTAGTCTGTGGCCGGGCCATTCGGTAGAGGACTTTTTGCTTGGAATTTATCTGGGCAGCGATTACCTCTGTTCCGATGTGCCCGTGGGTGTGCTCCGTTTTATGAATGAGAAAATGCCCTGGGTGAATATAAAATAAGGCAGCACCTCATTATTATGCGGGCATGTATTTTTCGCCCTAAAAGGCTAAGAGGAGATCCGGTTGGATGGTAAAGCCTCAGGTTCAACGGCCGTCCCCCAAAGTAATTTCTTTACTTATTGCGGTGATAGGATCGTCGACAGACCTCAGATTCGGTTCCACAGGTGTCATTCATTATATCCTATATCAGTCATCATCTGGTGAACTTTGCGGAAGGTATTGGCATTCCTGATCGTCATTTGTCGGTACAAGGCCGTCCCCATTAGCGCCATAATCCCGCTTTTGCTATAATTTGCACCTATCACATTCCACAGTAGCGCTCCGGGTACGTATTTGACGGTATCCACTGCGTTGATCCTGATCTGTTGCACGATATCCGGGGAGTCAATTTCATCCCACAAAAACATCACATCGGTTCTCATTTCCTTGTTTTTCACCCAGGTGGGTGGTAGGTGATTGAGAATATTGTCCATCTCCGGAAAACTGCTCACCAGGACTTTTAAGTCCAATTGGAATTTTTTTTGGATTCCTTGTTCAATGGATCCAACCAGTTGGTCGGGCGGGATTGAGCCGGCATCAAAAACGATATTCCCTGAGTTGATATAAGTCGCCACCTTGTCAAATCCCAGCGATTCAAAAGTAGCTTTAAGTTTTTTCATTTCCACCTTATTCTTCCCACCCCCGTTTATTCCCCTCAAAAAGGCCGCGTAAATCATAGAATTACTTTTTATATTCCGGATAATTTATATCTGGTGCCTGGTGCATATCAACAACATCAGATGACTGATTTCTTCCATTTCGGAAAAATAGCGTTCCATTTCATAATTTCCTAATACATAAGGTACTAACCTTGATGAACCCGATCCCCAAAAAGACTTATAGCTAATCTCTGTTGAGGTATCCTTTAGTCAAGTGGTCAATCTTTCATCTTCTACACCTCTCAACGAATTTACGATCATAATTAAGATCCAGATACCTTTGTGACCAGGCAATTATCACGGCTGCCATCCCTCAATTTTATATATTTTCTCGGCCAGTTTTCGCCCTATGCCACTCCTCTCGGGGACAAACCACAACTCAAATCTGGCCGCATAGGGTTTGCCCCAGTCGCCTTCATATATAGTAAAATGAGCTTCGTTGTTCTGAGTATGCTGATCTGATGGAAAACGAACCAAGCTGCCGGAGGGATTGAAAACGGGCAGGGTTGTTCGATCTTTTACCCTGACTGGTGAAAGGGGATCATCGTTCGTTACCTCAAAAGCTTTCAGGAACACTTTTCCTTCTTCGATTTCCTCTGTCCAGAATGTATAGCGATATTGACCAGGTTGAATGTGGTTATAAATGAAGAAGTCGGGATCTGCAGGAACGGATGCCGGAGCCTGGTGGAGAGGTTCGTGAATCCTGATGTTTTGTGGGATCACCAAATGATCCGCGTAGTGGTCCGGACTGTACTGGTTTGTGAAAAATACCGCGAAAGAATATATGAAAAAGCCAAAAACCGAAAGCCCTACGAAAATCATAGTGATTATGCCATACCACCATTCTTTGATGGCCAACCGATATAATCCTGATAAAATGAGACCAAAAAAGCTCAACAGGCACAAACCAAACGCGTACTGATCGATAGGAGAAACATTAAGCCACACACACAACGCGTAAATCAAAACGGACACCCCAAAAATCAGAGCCGGTCGCCACCATTTTTCAAAGTAATATTCCAGAATTTTTATCACGGTGATCTGGTTTGGTTGCGGTTACCTTGAAGGACCGAAAATTCAAATTTAGTAAAAAATGCGGTGAAATCCAGGGATCCATAAACGGATTTGATAAAGCCGGTATCGATTATGTGCCTTTATCCTACCGTGAAACTTTCTTCGAAAAAGTCATCGCTTTTTTCAGGCTTATTTATAAAATGTGTTCGGATTCGGATTATCTTGTTGACAAATCCAATATTTCAATAACATGAAGTACCTACTGATTATAGAAATCATCCTGCTGACCACCTTTTATGGTCACACCCAATCCTCTCTTCCACCCCCTACGGTCGACTCCAATTTTTATATTTATCTGGCCCTCGGTCAATCCAATATGGCCGGTAGGGGAGAGGTGACGGAAAAGTATGCGGAGATGGGACATCCCCGGCTGCTCATGATGGATCAGGATCAAAATTGGATCGTGGCCCACCATCCGGTCCATTTCGACAAACCAACGATAGTGGGCGTGGGACCTTCTTTATCCTTTGGTATCAAGATGGCAGAAAATCATCTGGATCAGAAAATCGGCCTGGTCCCCTGCGCGGTAGGCGGTACGTCGATCCAGCACTGGAAACCCGGCGCCTACGATGACCGAACGGATACGCATCCCTGGAATGACGCCGAGGTACGCATCCGTAAGGCGATGAGATCCGGGGTGATCAAGGGCGTGATATGGCATCAGGGAGAATCCGATACCGCCCCGGAAAAAGCTGCGAATTATGCGGCTGATCTATCCCGGCTTATCGAGCGGATACGCGATCTGGTGGGTGATCCCCGGCTCCCATTTGTAGCAGGGGAGCTCGGACAGTACAAAGAGGTGTATGGCAGTATCAACCGGGTATTGAGCACCATCCCGGACTCGATCCCTTATACGGCGGTCGCCTCCTCCAATAAACTCAAACCCAAAGATGATGGGGTACATTTTGACGCTCCTTCGGCGGATCGGCTGGGCAGACGAATGGCTAAAAAGATGAAAAAACTCGAAAAATCCTTATGATAATTCGGCGCTTCCGGCCCTCCCTGACCGCTCCAAATGAAAAATATACTTTTTTCGGCATATTTGTTTGTAATTAAAATTTTTTATGTAAATTCGGTAACGTTACCGACTGTAATATTTTTTTATATAATCGAATTAGCATGCAAAAACGTCGCAAATTCCTGAAAACCATGGGTTTGACCACAGCAGCCATCGGGGCTATGCCCTACATCGGGAAGGGGGAAACCTCCCTGCCTCCTGCCCCCGGAAAGCGGGTTGGAATCATCGGTTTGGATACTTCACACAGTATCGCCTTTGCCAAAGGGATGAATGAACAGGATAATCCGGATCTACTCGGGTACAAGGTGGTGGCGGCTTATCCTCATGGAAGTCTCGATATTGAATCGAGCGCTTCGAGGATACCAGGGTATATCAAGGACGTGGAGGCGATGGGGGTCGAAGTGGTGGATTCCATCGATGCCTTATTGAAGAAAGTGGATGTAATACTGTTGGAAACGAACGACGGCCGTCGGCACCTGGAGCAGGTATTGCCGGTGTTGAAAGCGGGAAAAAGAGTATTCATCGACAAGCCGGTAGCCGCTTCCCTCGAAGATACATTGAAAATATATGATGCCTCCCGGGAGTATGGCATCCCTCTCTTTTCTTCTTCTTCCCTGAGGTATATCACCGGAGCCGAAGCTGCTCAGAATGGGGAATTGGGTAAAGTACTGGGAGCTACTACCTGGAGTCCGGCTTCGCTGGAAAAAACCCATCCGGATATGTATTGGTACGGAATACACGGTGTGGAAGCCTTGTTTACCGTCATGGGAACAGGTTGCAGAGAAGTATACCGGGTACACACGGAAGGTTGCGATGTGATCACAGGCGTATGGGAGGACGGTCAGGTCGGAGTATTCCGGGGACAGCGCATCGGCAAGTTGGGATACGGCGGACACGTCTACGGCGAGAAAAAAAGCATCGATCTCGGTCCTTACCGAGGTTACATGCCCTTGTTGATCGATATTATTCATTATTTTGAGACGGGAGAAGTTCCGGTGACACCAGAAGAAACCATTGAAATATTTGCGTTTATGTCAGCAGCGGATGAATCCAAAAAGAAAGGAGGAAAAGCGGTAAGTTTGGAAAAAGTATTAAATAAAGCACGATGACGCCCCTGGTTCGTAAAAGTAGACAAAATACGGTTTTACATATTTTATTCCGGCTGGGGCTGTTGCCGGTGGTTATGCTTTTCGCTGTGTCCTGTAATTCAAATTCCTCTTCCACCACCGATCAAAACCTGGATTCTGAGCCGGAAGCTGAAGAATGGATGATGTTGTGGGATGGTAAAACATTTGAAGGCTGGAGAACGCTGGGAAGCGACTCCGTTTTTACCAACTACTGGAAAATTGACAACGGCATCCTGAAAAAGATCGATAAAGAAAACGTCCCGTCTGGTCCTGACGGCAAAAGACCTCAGGGAGGAGATTTGATGACCGTGGAATCATTTGAAAATTACGAGTTATCCTGGGAATGGGCATTGTGGGAAGATGGAAACAGTGGACTGAAATACAATGTATCCGAAGAAATGTCGATGCGGCAAGGTTCCAGGCACTCCGCATTGGGATTTGAATACCAAATGATCGATGATGATTCAAAAGAATACGCGGACCTGAAACCTGCCCAGTTTTCAGGTTCTTTGTACGATCTGCTGCCTGCTCACGATATCCTGTTGAAACCCGCGGGTGAGTTCAATGAAAGCCGCCTCAGAATCGATGGGAATGCCGTGACTCATTGGCTCAATGGGCGGGAAGTACTGTCCTACAGATTCGGATCAGATGAACTGAAATCTGCCTATGAGGACAGTAAGTTTGCGGAACTGCCGGGTTTTATCCACAAAAGAAAAGGACATATTGTCTTGCAGGACCATGACAGCGAGGCGTGGTTCCGAAATATCCGTTTAAAAAAGTTGTAATCAATCTGCATAATATCTAAAGCATTTTTCATGAAGCACAAAAGGAGGGATTTTCTTAAATTAACCAGTCTGGCAGGCGCTGGGGTCGTTGGAACGTCTTTGTTTACCGGTTGTAATACCGCCACCAGTGAAGCCCAACCCAAGGACGATGTAGTCCGTCTGGCCGGACGGATGCGCAATCAACAGTTTAACATGTCTGGGTACGGTGCCGACCCTATTCCCGTTGTCCGGATTGGATTCGTAGGACTGGGGAATCGCGGACCGGGAGCTGTTCAGAGAATGAGTTATCTGGATGGGGTGGAAATCAAGGCTTTGTGTGATATTCGACCCGAAAAAGCTGAGGCAGCACTCAAAAGACTCGACGGAACGAAACATAAGCCGGAACTATATACCAATGGTCCCGACGATTGGAAAAACATGTGCGACCGGGACGATCTGGACCTTATTTATATTGCCACCCCCTGGGATCTGCACACGCCTATGGCCGTATACGCTATGGAACAGGGAAAACACGCGGCCTCGGAAGTGCCGGTAGCCACCTCCCTGGAAGAATGCTGGCAATTGGTGGAAACCTCCGAAAAAACAAAAAAACACTGCGTCATCCTGGAGAACTGCTGCTACGATTTCTTTGAACTGCTGACGCTGAACATGGCTCGGCAGGGATTTTTCGGTGAAATCATGCACGGGGAGGGCGCCTACATACACGATATATTGGAAGGTGGATTTTCCAAAAGCAAAAATTACAATAACTGGAGACTCCGGCAGAATATGAGCCGAAACGGCAACCTGTACCCCACCCATGGATTGGGACCGGTATGTCAGATCATGAACATTAACCGGGGGGATAAAATGGACTACCTGACCTCGACCTCTACCTCCGATTTTATGATGGGCAAAATGGCCGATTCCCTGGCCAGAGAGGATGATTTCTACGCCGAATTCGCGGGTCAGACCTTCCGGGGTAATATGAATACCTCAGTCGTGAAGACGCATCATGGCAAAACCATTATGATCCAGCATGATACTACCTCACCCCGTCCCTACTCCAGGATTCACCTGGTAAGCGGCACCAAGGGGATCGCCCAAAAATGGCCCTTGCCTGGAAAGATCGCCACTGGCCACAAAGCGTGGTTTACCGAAGAGGAGATGAAAGAGGTAGAAGCAAAATATACGCCCGAAATGGTCACCCTCCTGGGCGATGCAGCGCGAAAAGCCGGCGGTCATGGCGGGATGGATTTTTTGATGGACTGGCGCCTGATCGATTGCCTGCGCAATGGATTGCCGATGGATCACGATGTCTATGATGCCGCCCTGTGGAGCTCTATTTTCCCACTGAGCGAATGGTCTACCGAAAACCGCTCTTCGCCCATCGATGTACCCGACTTTACCGGAGGGTCGTGGAAGAAAAACACGCCGGTTGATATCGCCCTTAAAAATGGTGTATCGACCCAAATCGCCATCCCTGGATAATCAGGGAAATTGAAGAAATATACTTATGTTTAATTTTTTAAAATTTTCGTTATGAAAAATGATAGAAACGCAAGAAGAGAATTTATAAAAAATACCGTGGCTGGAACCGCGGCTCTTTCCGTTGGCGGGGTATTATCTGGCTTTTCGCCAAAATCCTACCGGAAGATCGTCGGAGCCAATGAGAAGTTTCGCGTAGGAGTGATGGGTGTGAACAGCCGCGGTCTTGCACTGGCTACCAATTTTGCCTTGCAACCCAACGCGGAGGTGGCTTATATTTCGGACGTCGATAGCAGGGCTCAGGCCAGGTGCATCGAGGCGGTCGGAAAAATCCAGGGGTCCAACCCGGAGGGAATCCCCGATTTCCGGAACGCCTTGGAAAAAAAGGATTTTGATATCATGGTGATAGCCACGCCTGACCACTGGCATGCCCCGGCTGCCATCATGGCTTCACAGGCCGGAAAACACGTCTATCTGGAAAAACCCGCCAGCCACAATCCTCAGGAAGGGGAATGGTTGGTGGAGGTGCAGAAAAAGTATGGCAACGTAGTCCAGATGGGGAACCAGCGGAGATCCTGGCCCAATGTCAAAGAAGCGATTCAGTCGGTTCACAACGGAGAAATCGGCAAGGTCTATTTTGCCAAAGGATGGTACACCAACAACCGGGATTCGATCGGTACGGGTAAGCAGGTGGCAGTTCCGGATTGGCTCAACTACGAGCTCTGGCAGGGACCGGCTCCCAGGGAGGCGTACCGGGACAACGTCGTCCATTACAACTGGCATTGGTTCTGGAACTGGGGAACGGGCGAGGCGCTCAACAATGGGACGCATATGGTGGATCTCATGCGATGGGGACTCCAGGTCGACTATCCTACTCTGGTGAATTCTGTCGGGGGCCGATACCGGTACGATGATGATTGGGAAACACCGGATACGCAGGTGATTAATTACGAGTTTGGGAACAACAGCTCGATGACCTGGGAAGGTCGCAGCTGCAACGGCAAACACGTGGAAGGTTCCAGCGTAGGTGTTATATTTTACGGAGAAGAAGGTTCCATTATGATAGGGGGCGGTAATGCCTACAAGGTCATTGATCTGAACAATAAGGTGGTCAAAGATGTGAAAAATGAAGTCGAGGTAGATCCGCGCAACAAAGCCAATCCTTCTCAGGTCCTGGATGGTATGCATTTCCAAAACTTTTTTGACGGAATCAAATCCGGAGCTTCGCTCAACGCCGATATACTCAGCGGTCACATCAGTACATTGTTGTGTCAGTTGGGCAATATTGCTGTTCGAACGAAGGAAACTCTTCATACAAATCCTACGAACGGTCATATCCTCAAAAACAAAAAGGCTATGAAATTGTGGTCCAGAGAATACGAGAAGGGCTGGAAACCTACTATTTAAAAATTTTATAATCAAAGAATACTTAAGAATGGAAATTAACATTGCAGAAAATCCTCATGAAATGGGATTGAAAGCGGGAGAATTGGGTGCTCAGGTCGTAAAAGATGCCATTGCCAATCACGGCGCGGCCAATATCATACTGGCGACCGGTACCAGCCAGTTTGATACGATGAATACGCTCATTGCCGATAAGGAAATCGATTGGTCAAAAGTCGTTATGTTTCATCTTGATGAATATATCGGACTTCCGGTCACGCATAAAGCCAGTTTCAGGAGGTATCTCAAGGATCGATTTCTGGCGCGTGTCCCGGACCTGAAAGCTTACCATCTGATCGATGGAGAGAAGGATCCACAAGAGGAGTGCAATCGATTGAATGACCTGATAGGGCGACATCCCATCGATGCGGCTTTTGTAGGAATCGGTGAAAATGGTCACCTGGCATTTAATGATCCACCGGCTGATTTTGAAACGACGGATCCTTATATAGTGGTTAATCTGGATGAGGCCTGCCGGGCCCAGCAAATGGGGGAAGGATGGTTTCCCACCTTACAGGATGTTCCTGATCAGGCGATTTCCATGTCCGTCCACCAGATTATGGCCAGTGATGTGATCATTTGCAGCGTTCCCGATGAGCGAAAGGCAAATGCAGTAGCACTGTCTCTCACAGGAGAGGTGACTCCCCTGGTTCCTGCCAGTATATTGCAGAACCATGAAAAATGTCACGTTTTCCTGGACGAAGCTTCTGCAAAGCTTTACGCTGAGAAAGTTAACTCATAGAATAAAATTAGTTTAATGGATTATACAACTTTCCTTATTCACGGGGGTACCGTATTGACTTCCCACCGGGAGATACCTGGCGGGAGTGTGTTGGTGGAGGATGGTGTAATAAGAA
>CALEIL010000071.1 GCA_937876435.1 uncultured Bacteroidota bacterium | reverse complement strand
GGAGGAGGCTTCTCCGGCGGTGGCGGTGGCGGCGGCGGCGGTGGCGGCTGGTAGGGCGCAATAAATGCTCCATTTTATAAATTCTTATTTTTTTGGCGTCTACTTTCTCGCCATCTCCTCCTTTGGTTGGAAGGCAAGCTTCATCATCAAAGTCTTGCCATAACTATGGTGATGAAACTGAACACCGGTTATTCCGGAAAAAATGAATGGAATAATTCTTATTGGAGTCCACTGAGGCATCCCTAAATAAACGAAATATAAAATATTTCAAAATAATATTTTGAAAATAGTGAGGTCTTTAGTATATTTATATCTTACAAACGTATTGGATGTGTTATCCTGATTACCTCACTTTATCAAATCGTTTATTATGCCACTATCGCAAAACCACTCCCTTAAGGGTTTTGTCCGAAAAAGTCCGTCCCCCCATGAAATCATCAGTAAACTTGGTCCATTGGCTGGTCTGGTCGGAAACTGGAACGGAAACCAGGGTTGGAATCTAATCGCTGTGCCCAATGGAGCGAACGGGTTCAAACTTCTGATTCAGAATTATTCCGAAAGAATCACCTTCTCTCCCGTAGGAGCCCCCGTTCCCAATCGGGGTGGGACGACCGAACAGTTTGTGGCTGCTTTGATGTACGAACTTACGGTGATTGACGTCCACACACAAGGTGTCCTGCATGTCGAAAATGGTATGTGGCTCAACCTTTCTGATATTGAAAAACAAAATCTGGAAGCCGATGGTCCCATCCCTCCGGTGCAATACCCTATCGCACGACAAGGAAGTATTCCTCATGGTGACGTGGTTCTCGCGCTTGGATCAGCTTTAGAATCCAGCGGTAGTCCGCAGATCAGCGCGGTCAATGCAATCCCGGATATAGGCACGGGCGAACCGTTAGGTTATACCGATACGTATTTTCATAATGATTTTCCGCAGTTTAATGCGTCCAATCCCAACGAGATGCTTACGGAAGCACTGAAGGGACAAAACATCGGTAGGGTCATCACGCTGGATGTGGATACGGCTAATAAAGGTGGAAATATCAGCAATATTCCCTTTACCGAAAAACACGTCAATCCTTCTGAATTCAAATGTACTTTCTGGATTGAGGATGTACTGGATGCGGACGGTAGCGTTGCTTTCCAGCAATTGCAATACAGTCAGCAAACCAATTTGAACTTTATCGACAAAATGCAGGGAGACAAGCCGGATGGTCTAATCATGTGGCCCCATATGAACGTCAATACTCTGGTCAAAGAATAACTTTACACGCAAATGAACAACAACTTTGATGCGATCATCATAGGTGGAGGAGCAATGGGTCTGGCCAGTGCTTATCAGATGGGAAAAAGAAAGGTCTCCATACTCGTACTGGAAAAATTTAAGTTTCTCAACCAACTGGGGAGTTCTGCAGGATATTCCCGGCAATACCGGATCCCGTACCCCGAAGATTATATGGTCCAGATGGCTCTGGATACTCAACCTTACTGGGATGAATTACAACAATACACCCGGGATACTTTGATGACAAAAGTGGGTACGCTGTGGTTTGGGGATCCCAATGTGCATTCTACGGAAGGGAATATCGCTGGTGCTGAAAAAGCCATGAGCCGATTGGGCGTGAAATATGATAGTCTGTCCGTAGAAAATATAGAAGAAGAATTTCATTTCAGAAATTTACCTGAGAATTACACCGGGTTGTTCCAGGCCGATGGAGCCAGTATTGACCTGGCCGCTACCCTGCAAACGCTCTACGATCTGAATTTACAGAATAGTGTAGTCACGCTAAAAGATCACTGCCCTGTGACTCAAATAGAGCGGAAAGGTGATATATTTTATATCTCAACCCCGGAAGGAACTTTTACGTCTCCCAAACTGGTCATCACTCCCGGTCCGTATATCAATGAAGTTTTGGAATTGCTGGATTTTAAGGTGGCGGTGACCTATTGGGAAATGTCGTCGGCTTATTTCAAAAAGACCCAACCGGATATTCAATACCCAACCTGGTTTGTATTTCAGGAGCCGGTAGGTGAAAACGGGAATCAGTTTTATGGTTTTCCAGGGGTGGAGTGGGATTACCCGGGCTATATTCGCGTGGCACCGGATTTTGTCGTCAAGCCATTGACCAGCCCTAATCAACGCACAGGACAACCCAATGCCCGGGAACTCCTTTATACGAGTGAATGGATAAAAAACCATATGACCGGTCTGGACCCCAGACCGGAAAAAACCTCCACCTGCCTGATCGCGCTTTCCAAACTCAAAAACAAAGAAATGTTATTGGATTTTGCGCCTCCCTACGTACCCGGTCATCCCGATATCGTCATTTACGCAACGGGCTGGGCGGCAAAATTTATTCCGTTGCTGGGTAAGATTCTGGCTGATCTGGCGATAGATGGCCATACCTCTTATGACATCGCACCTTTTCGACTGGGTGCCCAATATTTTACATCATTGAAATAGAAGCAACAAAACGCCACTGATTCCCAATTTAAATTTAATATCCAATGTCAAACAAATAGAACATGAAAACATCAAATATCAAAAATATTCCTCTTAACGCGGGGTACGAGGATGGGCTATCACTTGATATAGCTATCGTGGGCGCTGGAGTATCGGGGTTGTACTCTGCCTATCGCCTGATGAATGAAGCAGCAGCAGCCGATTCTTCCACCAAAGCGCAGATTTTTGAAATGAGCCACCGGATAGGGGGGAGATTGCTATCTGTGACGCTCCCGGCCATGGACATTTCCGCTGAATTGGGTGGCATGCGGTATCTGGATTCCCAACAGATCGTAACGCAGTTGATCGAGAATGTCTTTCGGGATGATCTGACCCATATAAATTTTCCGATGGGAGACGACTCCAAATTATTTGTCTACCTGAGAAAACAACGACTGATCGCCAATCAATGGGTGGAAGCTCAGAGTCGGGGACAGAAATTGGAAACCAGGTATTATCTGAATGAAGGGGATATAGGGTATAGTGCGGATCAGCTCTTCAATAAAGTGATCTACGACGTCCTCATGGCTGACCCGGATTTTGTAGCCTCTCCGTTGAGCAAGAAAGTCAGTAATCCAGGTCCGTATACGTATGAATTTCAATTGACAAGCGAGGACTGGGATCATTTAAAACCAAAGCTCACTTATTGCTTTGAAGGTCCATACAATGGGATCAGGGTCAATGATCTTGGTTTCTGGAACCTGATCAAAGACCGGGTGTCCGAAGAAGGGTACAATTTCCTGGCCCAGGCTGGTGGATATTATTCCAATACCATCAACTGGAATGCGGCTGAAGCTTTCCCGTATATGGTTGGCGATTTCTCCGATGCTTCCGTGACTTACAAGACGATCGAGGGCGGATACGATCTCATAGCGTATGCCCTGGCGTATCATTATCTGAAGTTTCAGGATTCGGCTATTTGGGTCGAGAACAAGTTGGTCACCATCAGCAAACAAGAATCAGGCCCCAGGAAATACCAACTAACTTTTCTCAATATCCAATCAGACAAATCCTGGCACGTTTATACGGATAAGGTCATCCTGGCCATGCCACGGCGTTCCCTCGAACTGATTGATCAGGAAAGTTTCTTTTTCAGGAATAATACTTTGCAGGCACACATGGAATCGGTCATCATGGAACCCTCCTTTAAGATCATTATGGGATTTGAAGAACCATGGTGGAAAGATGAGTTTGGTGCTACTTCTGGACATTCGGTTACTGATCTGCCCATACGGCAATGTTACTATTTCGGGACGGATCCATCTAATTCTCATTCTATTCTGCTGGCCAGTTACAATGATATGCGAACGATTACCTTCTGGAAAGCACTGGAAGATATGCACCCCGAACGATTTGAAATTCAACCGACCAGGTTGGTCGGTAAGGAGATGATGTTGCAGACTATACAATCTATGCGAAGTCCATATTTAGCGTCACGAATCATGGTAAGAGAGGTCCTAAATCAGTTGAGGGAACTCCACGGTGAGGACAATCCCGTCCCCCGACCTTACGTCGCGTGGTACAAAGACTGGTCTGATGATCCATACGGGGGTGGATATCACGCCTGGAAGGCTGGATATTCGGTCAGGGAAGTGATGGAATATATGCGTCATCCGGTTTCAGAGGAAGACATTTATATCTGTGGCGAAGCCTATTCGGATCAGCAGGGTTGGGTAGAGGGGGCATTTTGTGTGGCCGAAAAAATGTTGCAGAAAAGCTTTCAATTGAAACGACCTGTCTGGCTTCCGGAAGATTATTATTTGGGCTGGTGATTTTTAATTTTTAATGGCTAATTTTTAAATGGGGTAGGTCCCTGGGTGCAGTGGGGGCATACCGCTGATAGCTGACTGCTGGATTTTCAGGACAAGGATAAAAAAAACCGGAACTTATCGTAGGATAAATTCCGGTTGTATTTTGGACAGAATGCCCGGCAATGATTACATCATGCCTCCCATTCCGCCGCCTGGCATTCCACCTGGCATTCCTCCTCCTTCATTTTCTTCAGGTTTGTCATTGACTACGCAATCGGTCGTCAGGATCATACCTGCGATAGAAGCTGCGTTTTCCAGTGCTATCCTGGTTACTTTGGTAGGATCTATTACGCCGGCTTTTTTCAAATCCAGGTATTCATCTGTTCGTGCATTGTATCCGAAAGAACCTTTTCCTTCTTTTACTTTCTGCAGAACGACGGATCCTTCCACGCCCGCATTGTTGGCAATTGCACGAAGTGGTGCTTCCAGAGCGTTGCGGATGATCTGAATTCCGATATTTTCATCCTGGTTGTTTCCTTCCAGACCTTCCAGGCTTTCGATAGCTCGTACCAGTGCTACTCCACCACCAGCTACGATTCCTTCTTCTACTGCAGCCCGGGTGGCGTGTAGTGCATCATCTACCCGATCTTTCTTTTCTTTCATTTCAGTTTCAGTAGCTGCACCTACGTACAATACTGCCACACCTCCGGCCAATTTTGCCAGACGCTCCTGAAGCTTTTCTTTATCGTATTCAGAAGTGGTGGTTTCGATTTGCTGTTTGATCTGGTTGATTCGGCCATCGATCTGGCTTTGGTCCCCCCGACCATTCACGATGGTGGTGTTGTCCTTATCCACTTCGATTTTCTCAGCAGTACCCAAATGTTCGAGTTCTGTATTTTCCAGTTTGTAGCCTTTTTCTTCGCTGATCACGGTTCCACCTGTGAGGATGGCGATATCTTCCAGCATAGCTTTCCGACGGTCACCAAAACCAGGAGCTTTAACTGCTACTACTTTCAGTTGTGCGCGCAGCCGGTTGACAACCAATACGCCCAGAGCCTGGCTATCAATGTCTTCAGCGATAATCAACAACGGTCTACCTGAGCTTACTGCTTTTTCGAGTACAGGTAAGATTTCCTGCATGTTGGAGATCTTCTTGTCGTGTATGAGGATCAGAGCATCTTCGTATTCGGCCACCATGTCTTCGGTGTCGGTTACGAAATACGGAGACAAATATCCACGGTCAAACTGCATTCCAATGACTTCATCTACATAAGTATCGGTTCCTTTGGATTCTTCTACCGTGATCACACCGTCTTTGGTGACGCGTTTCATGGCATCCGCGATCAATTCTCCGATCTCGTTATCATTATTAGCGGAGATAGCCGCAACTTGTTTTACCTTTTCCAGGTCGTTTTCGATTCGTTCGGATTGACTGTTCAGGTTGTCTACTACTTTTCTAACTGCGATATCGATTCCGCGTTTGAGATCCATTGGATTGGCACCTGCGGTTACATTCTTCATTCCCACCTGAATCATGGACTGGGCCAGAACGGTAGCTGTTGTGGTTCCATCACCAGCAATATCTGCGGTTTTGGAAGCAACTTCCTTCACCATTTGAGCGCCCATGTTTTCAACGGGATCCTTCAATTCAATTTCCTTGGCCACTGTAACACCGTCTTTGGTGACTGTAGGGGCTCCAAAAGATTTTTGAAGAACCACGTTACGACCTTTAGGTCCCAATGTTATTTTTACTGCATTTGCTAACTGATCGACACCGGACTTGAGCTTGTTTCTCGCCTCCAGGTTAAAGCTAATTTCTTTAGCCATTGTAATTTGATTTTAGATTTTAAAATAATAGAATAAAATAGAAGAAAGCGCGGTTATCCCTCCAGTATAACCAGGATGTCATCTTCCCGCATGATCAGATAATCCGTACCTTCCCAGGAAATCTCCTGACCGGCATATTTTCCGTAGAGAACGATGTCTCCTTTGGAAACAGTCAATTCAATTCCGTCCTTTCCGGGACCTACCGCGACCACTTCACCACGCTGTGGTTTTTCTTTCGCAGTATCGGGGATAATAATACCTCCCTTGGTTTTCTCATCAGCGGGAGCAGGTTTGACCACTACTCTGTCGTTGATTGGCTTCATCATAACACCTATGGTTTTTTATAGTTAAATAAATAAAGATTCACCCGGTACGACTGACTAAATTCTCAGTTTGGAAAGAGAGCTTAAACCCAATCGTACCGGGCAATGATTCAGTCACCTATATTGCACTTTTGGTGCCAATGGTCCACTTACTGACAAAGTGGCAAAGGGGCTGAAAATTGTGCAGACAAAAAGCAAAAAAAAAATGTCTCTGGAATTCCAAAGACATTTTGACATATTTCTTAAAGGCATGTTGTCTATTCCGACAATAGCTGGATCCCAGATCCTCCCCCCGTATTACTAACAATAATGGTGGTTATAATGCACAAAACCACGAGTAAGAGGGCCAGGCCCCAGGTAGCCTTCTCAACGAGATTGGTGCTGCGCGCAGCTCCAAACATTTGGTTGGCACTTTGTCCTCCCAGCGTGGAATCTACCCCGCCTCCTTTCGGATTTTGAATGAGAACGACCAACATAAGAAGGACACTTATTATAGCGATTAGTATTGTCATTGCTGTTACCATGATACTATTCTGATTTTAATTTTTGGATTTCGATGATTCTTTCCGCAAAGTAACTACTTTTTTCCGGATATTTCAAACTTAATTTCTCAAACATCCCGATGGCCTTCTCGTACAGTGCCTGCTGGGTGTATATATTGGCCAGGGTTTCGCTGATCACTTCTTCATTTTCCGCAATGCTCTTTTCGGCCTGTTTTTCTGCTCTTGATTTCTTGCGGATCTTTTTCTTTTTGATCCCCTTTTTATCCCTTTGATATTCGCGGGCGGTTCCGGGGACTACCTCATGAGAGAGAAGCCAGGCTGTGAAACCGGTGGCTTCCGTCCCGGTATCCGATTCGTCGGGAGGGACATCGGATTCAGATTTTCTGTTGGATCGTCGTTTTTGTCTTTCGATAAGTCTTTCCAACTTGGTGGCCTTCTTTTTCTTTCGTTTCTTTTTCTTCTTCCCTTTTTTTATCTTTTTTTCAGATTTTTCATCTTCCTCCTCGATTTCATTGACATCGACGTCTGGTAGTTCAATATCAACCTCCTCAGTCGGCTCAGGAGACATCGTGTCCTGGTTCTGTCCGTTCATTTCTGCTTCATCCCCGCTCCGGTCTACGTCCGTTATTTCTTCCAAATCCCCCACCTCCATTTCAGGGACTTCACTTTGCGGGGATACTGGGATATCTGAAATGGACTCGGTTTCCTGTATTTCTGTAGATCCTTCTATTTCATCTGGGAAGGATACTTCTTCTGTGTCCGGCATTTTTCCGGCGTTATCCGATTCGTCCTGATGTCGGTTTATAGGTTCTGCCAGGTGGACGTCATTGTCCATGATGTCAGCTTGTACATCGGGAGTGGGGTACTGGTTCTGAATCATATCGGACTTGGTTGGAAAATGCTGAACTATCTGCAACATCTCCTGCAAGAAATTTTTATCATTTTCAGTGGCAATCAGGTGGTGTATCAATTCATCGTCTATCCGGCCAAATGCAAATTTTTGCTTGAGTAAGGTGATAAAGGTCAGATCCGTTTGCACAGGATGTTCTTCCATGCTGATCAGCAAATCTTCGTAGTCTATCTCTTCCAGGCGCAACGGGTCCTGGATATAATACGTGGGAGTGTTCATAGTTTACCAGTTTGAGAAAGTTTCATTGAAGACATCTTCGCTGATTTGTTCAAAAATTTCCATGACCAGTTGGTCCTGTACATCCAGAAAATTCACATTTCTTTCAAAATTCCTGAAATCGGAGAAGGATTTTGTCCAGTTATTTTCTTCATCCATATTGTCCACATAATTGACCTGAATGGTTATATCCAGCCGGCTAAATGCGGTGGTTTCATCGGGTTGTGGTGCCACAGAACGGATCGCAAATTGGGAAATCTCACCGTTGAATTCTACGTCGGGGTTATTTTCCTCAAAAATGAGTCTCGATTCCCGAAGTACTTTTTGCTTGAACTGGTCCGTGAAAACCGTTCCGAGCTGCCTGGGTGCTTTGATGGCCCGGTTACTCACTTCAAACTCATCGATGTAAAATGACGAAACCTCCGGAGGGATGCTGACCCCCTTAAAAGAATAACACCCCCACAAAACCAAAATCATACTTCCCGCCACCAGGTACGATAACATTCCAAATCTGCGGACTAATTTATTTCTATCTACGTTTTTTTTATCTTTCTCTTCGATCATTCCAGTTCATATTGTTTGATTTTCCGATAGAGCGTTCTTTCTGATATTCCCAGCTCTTCGGAGGCGTCTTTCCGTTTTCCGTGGTATTTTTTCAATGCCTTACGGATCATATCCTTTTCCATTTCTTCGAGGGAAAGACTTTCTTCCACCGGTTCCGAATCGTCGAAATACTTGTGGCTTTTCTGATTTTCCTGGATAATGATGGAAGCCGCTTCTTCCTTTTCATCCTGTATGGCAGACCTGAACAAGTGTTGGTTTTCTTCAGAACCAGGATCCATATTCTGCCACGAACTCAATCCGGCCCGCTCCGGCAATCCCAATATTTTTTGGGCATCGGGAACGTCGAGTTTGTTTTCTTTGATCAGACCGAAAACCAGGGATTTGAGTTCGTTGAGATCGGACTTCATGTCAAATAACAATTTGTATAAGATTTCCCGTTCCTGTAAATTGGCTCCGGAGTTGTGAATGTCTTCGGTCCTGGCCGGCAGGTATCGCTGGTTGAGTTCGGGTAACACCTCCAGCAAATCATCCTCGTCAATCGTCCGGCGTTCGGACATAATGGAAAGCTGGTCAGCGACATTCTTCAATTCTCTGACATTGCCAGGCCACTGGTACCGGAGTAGCAGGGTTTTGGCGGCTGGTGTCAGTGTGATGGGATCGATCCGGTGACGCTCGGCGATGTCCAGGCTAAATTTTCTAAACATCATCCAGATGTCGTCCCGGCGCTCACGAAGGGGTGGAATCAAAATAGGCACCGTGTTCAAACGATAATACAAATCCCGGCGAAACTTACCTTTCTCCACGCGGTCGTACAAATCTACGTTGGTCGCCGCCACGATCCTTACATCCGTATGCATCACTGCGGAAGAACCGACTCGGATAAATTCGCCGCTCTCCAATACACGCAAGAGGTAGGATTGGGTATCGAGTGGGAGTTCACCGATTTCATCGAGAAAAATGGTCCCGCCATCCACCGTTTCGAAGTATCCTTTCCGATCAGACGTGGCTCCGGTGAAGGCTCCTTTTTCGTGTCCAAACAACTCGGAATTGATCGTGCCTTCGGGGATAGCCCCACAGTTGATCGCGATAAATGCGTTGTGCTTTCGAGCACTATGCTGGTGGATGATCTTGGAAATGACTTCCTTTCCCACTCCACTTTCGCCTGTAATCAGGACGGTCAGATCGGTACCGGCCACGCGAAGCGCTTTGCGGAGGGCATCGTTGAGTCCTTCGGAATTGCCGATCAGCCCGTAGCGGCTTTTAATTCCCTGGATTGTTGGATTCATACACTCATTATATTCCCGAGTAAAGTGGCACTGGAGGCATCATTGATCTGCACCTGGACATAATCTCCCGGTTTGTAACCGGCGATCTTCGGAAAAACGATCATTTTATTTTGCGAATTCCGGCCTTTAAAATCATCCGGCGATTTTTTGGAGTCGCCTTCGATCAACACTTTGTAGGTCTTGCCCAGGTCGTGTTGGTTATGTTCCCGGGAAATCTCCTGTTGTCGTTGAATAATCTCACTTAAACGCCGCTTTTTCACCTCCAGCGGTATGTCGTCTTCGTATTTGCGTTCAGCCACGGTGCCGGGCCGTTCGGAATAGTAAAACATATAAGACATGCTGTACCGGGCAAAATCCATCATGGATAATGTGTCGCGGTGTTCCTCTTCGGTTTCGCTGCAAAACCCCGCAATCATGTCCGAACTGATGGCGCAATCCGGTACTATCTCATAGATTCTGCGCACTTTTTCCTGATACCAGTCCCTGTCATAGGTGCGATTCATCAACTGGAGAATCCGGCTGTTTCCGGACTGAACCGGTAGGTGAATATAATTGCATATATTTTCGTAGTCCCTGATCGCGTACAGCACATCATCGGTGATGTCTTTGGGGTGAGAGGTCGAAAAACGAACCCTCAGATCAGGATGAACGTCGGCTACCATGGTGAGCAACTCCGCAAATGAAACCGCGTGTTCTCCATCCGGACTCGTCCATCGGAAACTGTCCACGTTTTGCCCCAGAAGGGTCACTTCGCGGTACCCTTTTTGATAAAGATCCGATGCCTCCGCTACGATGCTGAAAGGGTCTCTGCTTCGTTCGCGTCCTCTGGTAAACGGGACTACACAAAACGAACACATATTATCACATCCCCTCATGATGGAAATAAAGGCGGTCACCCCATTGGAATCGAGCCTTACGGGGGAAATATCCGCGTAGGTTTCTTCTCGGGAAAGAAAAACATTGACGCCCTTGTCGCCATCTTCGGCTGTCCTTATCAGCATGGGTAAGTCCCGGTATGCATCCGGCCCGACCACAAGATCGACCAGTTTTTCTTCCTCCAGTAGCTTCGTTTTCAACCTTTCGGCCATGCATCCCAGGACACCGACCAGGGTCCCCGGATTCTCCTCCTTTACCTTGTCAAACTCCCGTAACCGCTGACGTACGTTATCTTCAGCCTTTTCCCGGATCGAGCACGTATTGATCAGGATGAGATCCGCCTCGTAAATGGAGGATGTGGAACCAAATCCTTCCTGTTGCAGGATAGAAGCGACTATTTCGCTGTCGCTGAAATTCATCGCGCAGCCATAGCTCTCTATATAATATGATTTTTGAGACGAATCTTTTTCCATCGTATCCGCATATATTTCTCCCTGCCGGTCCTCTGTCAGCGGCTGTGTTAAACTCCAGTCTTTTATTTCTTCCCTCATCCCAGATTTTTTCATTTATATTTGAATTAACCAATGCGTTTTCCGTCGAAGGGGTGAATATGAAAACGTTCGGTTATCACCGATGGTGCAAATATAAAAGATGTCAATGACATTTTGTCAGATAAAGTACGAATATTGTCTTTACCAATTGTGAAATACATGAAGAAACTAGCCTTGTTGGGCAGAAAACTGGGGCATACATTTTCACCGAAATATTTTGCCGAAAAATTCAGGAAAGAGGGAATCGAAGATTTCGAATATGGCACCCTGGAGCTGGAAGATATCCGGGATTTTCCAGACGCTGTTCGGGAACGTAAGGATCTTGTAGGGTTAAATGTCACCATTCCGTATAAGACCGATGTCATCAAATATCTCGATGGTCTGGATGAAACAGCTTCAACTATCGGAGCGGTTAACACCATTTTGGTGGAAAATGGCAGACTGACCGGTTACAATACCGATGTGATAGGATTTATGCGATCACTGGAGGATTTCCTGCCCGAAGGATTCGAAGGGAAGGCTCTGGTGCTGGGGACCGGAGGGAGTAGCAAGGCGGTTCATTTTGTGTTGGATAAATTGAAAATTCCTTTTAATTTTATCAGCAGGAAGCCAGTGAATCATGGATTTACCTATAACCAGCTCGATAGCGATGTCATGGATGGGGTTTCGCTGATCATCAACACGACTCCCCTGGGGATGTATCCCGAGGTGGATCAATGTCCCGATATCCCGTATGAGTCGTTGGATAATGGTTATTATTTGTTCGATTTGATTTACAATCCGGAAGAAACGCTCTTTATGAAAAAAGGGAAAGAACAGGGTGCGAAAGTCACCAATGGATACGCGATGCTGGAGCAACAGGCAGAAGCTTCCTGGGAAATTTGGAGTACGGCCCATGGAAAGTGACAAACAGGTCCGCTTCGGAAGCACCGAAATCGCATTTGCTTACAAAAACAACAGACAGCTAAAACTGAGCTATTGGTTGTTTCGGATGATGAGCCGCCCATCGTGGGCTGATTTTTTTGCCAAAATCGGGAGTCTGGCGCTCCATTTCCGGTTGCCGTTGACCCAGTACCTCATCCGACGGACCATATACAAACAATTTATCGGTGGAGAAACCTTACAGGATTGCCTACCGGTGATCGAACATCTCAACGATTACCGCTGCCTGGTGGTTTTGGATTACGCGGTGGAGGGCAAAAACGAGGAAGAAGAACTGGACCTTGCCAGGGATCAGTTTATCCGGACCATCCAGTTCGCTGCCAATCAGCCTTCAGTGCCCGTGATTACCATAAAAATCAGCGGTCTGGCTCAAAACATAATTTTACAAGCCTGGACCGAGATGGAGCTCCGGCCGTCTGACTTTGATGAAAAATGGGAAAGGATCGTGTATCGGTTGACCGACATCTGTGATCACGCTTTGCAATTGGGTATGAAAATTTTCATCGATGCGGAAGAGAGCTGGATCCAGGATGCCATCGACCATCTGGCCGACACCATGATGAAAAGTTACAACCGGAATGAAGTACTGGTCTACAATACGTACCAGCTCTACCGGCATGATCGTTTGGAATTTTTGAAACGATCTTATTCGACATCCAGAGAAGAAGGTTATTTTCTGGGTGCAAAACTGGTGCGGGGTGCGTATATGGAAAAGGAGCGGGAAAGAGCCCTGGAGTACGATTACCCGAGTCCCATCTCTCCAGATAAGGAATCCGTGGATCGTGATTACAACGATGGCATTTTATTTTGCGCAGAGAATTATGAAAACATAGCCATGTGCGCTGCAACCCACAATCTGATCAGTTGTCAGATCCTGGCAGACTATATAGGTACGCTTCCCGTCCGGAAAGACCATCCCCATCTCAATTTTTGTCAGTTATACGGCATGGGGGATGACATCACGTTCAACCTGGCGGCGGAAGGGTACAACGTGGCAAAGTATCTGCCCTACGGACCCGTCAGGGACGCATTTCCATATTTGGTAAGGCGGGCGGAGGAAAACAGGGCCATGTCCAATGAGTTTAACCGGGAGTATGAGCTTGTCAAACTGGAAGTGGAACGACGGAATTTGTGAGAATTTGCCCAGCGGTCTTCACCCTATGAGCACAAATTCCGACACACCAGAATATTGGCAGACCGCCAGGCAAATACTACCCAAACACAAACCCAAACCCAAACCCACACCCGTACGGAAGCCTGGGCCACTGCTAGAGCCGTAGGCTCGGCCTGTATTGTAGCCCGCGGTTTCAACCGGGGGATACGGTATCAATTGGTTGATTGAGATCCAT
>CALEIL010000070.1 GCA_937876435.1 uncultured Bacteroidota bacterium | reverse complement strand
AATAGTTTTGAAGATTGCCATCTCTGTTGATTTGGAAGCACTTTCCCACCATCCCCGAATTCTGTGGAGGAATGTGGCTGGGATCCATGCAGAGGCGATCTTCAGGGGTAAATATAACTATTATTACATGAAATAAAAATATAATATGTTTTTAGAGCCACATTTTCACAACCAACGCGTTGGCTGGATAGAAATCATCGTCGGGTCCATGTTTTCGGGGAAGACAGAAGAGCTGCTGAGACGACTCAAAAGATCCGAGATTGCCCGGCAAAAGGTGGTACTGTTCAAGACCTCGCTCGATGATCGGTATAGCGAAGAGCATGTGGTGTCTCATGACAGCAATATCATGGTGGCCAGAAAGGTGGATAATTCAGCTGAAATAAGCCATTGGGCGGAGAATTATGAGGTGGTGGGGATCGATGAAGTCCAGTTTTTTGACGAGGGGATTATAGAGGTCAGTCAGAAGCTGGCCAGTCAGGGAAAAAGGGTAATCATGGCGGGTCTTGATATGGATTTTTCCGGCAGACCATTTGGCCCGGTACCTGGATTGATGGCGGTAGCGGAATACGTCACCAAACTCCACGCCATCTGTCAGCAGTGTGGGCGACTGGCCACTCATTCCTACCGGTTGATGCCGTCCAGGGATCAGATTTTACTCGGCGCCAGCGAGCAGTATGAAGCCCGGTGCCGGGTTTGTTTTGGGATGGGAAATATTTTGGATTTCAAATCTGTAGATAATTGATTCAAAGTATATCAGATTAAATTTTCATGCTTTTATTAATTTGCTACTTTTGCAGCGCCGATATTCAGAATCTAATAATTTCAATACCATGAAGGACATCAGAATCAAGTCAGCTCTCATCTCTGTTTTTTCGAAAGAGGGACTGGAACCCATCGCCCGCCAGCTGGATCAGTTGGGCGTAAAAATACTTTCTACGGGTGGAACGCACAGTTTTCTGGCGGATCTTGGAATTCCCGTGGACAAGGTAGAAGATCTGACTTCTTATCCCAGCATTCTGGACGGTCGTGTCAAAACCTTGCATCCCAAGGTTTTTGGGGGCATCCTGGCGCGCCGCGAAGCCGAACACCAAAGTCAGCTCAGCACCTACGAAATTCCTGAAATAGACCTGGTAATCGTAGACCTGTATCCATTCGAAAAAACGGTCAGAGAAACGGAGGATGAATCTGAGATTATAGAAAAAATTGATATCGGAGGTATTTCATTGATCCGAGCTGCCGCGAAAAATTTTCAGGACGTCCTGGTGGTACCCTCCCGGAATCAATACAGCCTGTTGGAACAATTGCTCAAGGAAAAGAATGGAATCACTTCCCTGGAGGATCGTAAACACCTCGCATGGAAATCTTTTCAGGTGAGCGCCGGATATGATACAGCCATCCAGGACTATTTTGCTCCTGGTGCCTCAGAAATTTCATTCGCTGTGGGTTACAAAGGGGAGCAGGTCCTCCGGTATGGAGAGAATCCTCATCAGACGGGCTATTTTTATGGTCCGCTCGATGATATTTTTGAAAAACTGGGGGGCAAGGAATTGTCGTATAATAATCTGGTCGATGTGGACGCCGCGGTACAACTGATGACCGAGTTTAAAAGGGACAAACCCACCTTTGCCGTCCTCAAGCATACCAATGCCTGCGGAGTAGCGCAGGGAGACACGGTGCAGGAAGCCTGGCAAAAGGCTCTGGCCGCTGATCCGGTTTCAGCTTTTGGCGGTATATTGATATCCAATTCCCCCATAGACCTTGTGACGGCGGAAGAAATCAGCGATTTGTTCTATGAAGTGTTGATCGCACCCGGCTTTCAACCGGAAGCGCTGGAACTTCTCACAAAAAAGAAAAAACGGATTATCCTCAGGATCAGACAGTTTTTCCGTCCCCAGCAGCAATTCAAATCGCTGCTCAACGGGGTTTTGTCTCAGGATACAGATCTGAGCAAGGAAACCGCGGAGCAACTGGAAGTAGTGACCGATACTGCTCCTTCATCAGATCAGATACAGGACCTGCTTTTTGCCAATATTTGCGCCAAGCATCTCAAATCCAATACGATAGCACTGGTCAAAGATCTTCAATTGATCGGAATGGGGTGTGGTCAGACCAGTCGTGTGGATGCTCTGAACCAGGCGATCATCAAGGCCAGGGCGTTTGGATTTGACACAGAAGGTGCGGTCATGGCCAGCGATGCATTTTTCCCTTTTCCCGATTGT
>CALEIL010000069.1 GCA_937876435.1 uncultured Bacteroidota bacterium | reverse complement strand
AAATGGACGAAAGAAGAAAAAAGAGATCTGATGAATATCGCTGCCTGTGCCTTGCTCGAGATGGAGGGTTATTACCAGTTCCACGCGCTCGACGAGGAGGGCTGGCCACATTTCGAACAGTTGAAACCCTTTGATATCAAGGGAGTCCAGGATCAGGAGGAGTGGATGAAAGACAAGATCATTCAATATTTTAAAATAAAAGTATTCGAAGATGAAATACCTGCTGATTAAGACGCTGAGATTTTGGTGGACTCCGGTGTTCTTGATGGCCGTATGGGGATGTTCGGAACCGGACTCGTCTGACGTCCTCATAACCACTAATCAGGGGGCCGTATCTATCCACCTGTATGAACAAACCACCAAATACCATAAAAATTTCGTCAAACTGGTGGAAGAGGGTTTTTACGACAGCCTGCTGTTTCACCGGGTCATGGCGGACCTGATGATTCAGGGCGGGGACCCGGAATCCAAAAATGCTCCCTCCGGCAAATTTTTGGGGAAAGGAAATCTGGATTATACCATTCAGCCCGATTTCAGGTACGTTCATACCTATGGAGCAGTGTCGGCCGCCCGGCTTCCTGATCAGGTAAATCCGGGAAAAGAATCTTCGGCTTCACAGTTTTTCATAGTCATCGGAAGACCAGTCACGGATGAGGAACTAAATAAAATCGAGAAAGATAAGGGATTCCGGTACACCCCTGAGCAACGCAGGCTTTACAAATTGGTCGGTGGTATCCCCCAGTGGGATAAGGAATATTCCGTATTCGGGGAGGTCACAGACGGTATGGAAGTGGTCAAAAAAATTTCCCGGATCAAAACGGATGCCAATGACCGACCGATGCAAGATGTATTGATGACGATGAAAATGTCCAATTAATTCCATGAATAAACCCATTTATTTTTTAGCTTTAGTATTGATCCTTACTACGGCTTGTAACAGACCAGTATCCAGATTCACCGCGACCGGGGAAGAAACCCCCGCGCCCGCTGAAATTCAGTTTGAAAATGATTCCAAAAAAGCAGATTTCTATAAATGGTATTTTGGGGACGGGGATACCAGTTTTCATGAAAGTCCTACCCATACCTATTATAAACCAGGAGAGTACGAAGTGACCCTGGAAGCCATCAACGATAAAAAATCCAAAAAACAAACTAAAAAGATTATGGTCAAATCACCCGAAAAATCACTGGTGGAAATCGAAACTCCATTCGGTAATATGATTGTCGAATTGTTTGATGATACCCCTCAGCACCAACAAAACTTCCTCGAATTGACCCGAAAGGGTTTTTACGATAGTTTGTTATTTCATCGCGTTATCGATGGGTTTATGATCCAGGGTGGAGACCCTGAATCCAGAGATGCATCGCCCAATGCGCGTTTGGGTTCGGGAGGACCCGGATACCAGATTCCAGCCGAGATAGAAGCCAATCACAAGCATATCAAAGGAGCGCTTGCGGCAGCCCGACAGGGGGATGCGGTCAATCCTGAAAAAAAATCTTCCGGATCCCAGTTTTATATAGTCCATGGCGGAGACGTCAAAAAGGACGATCTGAAAATGTTCGGCGCCAGAAATAAAATCACGTACGCAGATGAGGAAGTACAGGCTTATGAATCACAGGGAGGAACCCCGTTTCTCGACGGTCAGTACACCGTTTTCGGACAGGTGATCAAAGGACTCGACGTGATAGACAAAATAGCGGCCGCCCAAACCGGTCAGGGTGACAGACCCGTGGAAAATATTTCCATGAAAATTACAGAAATTAAATAATATGTCAAAAGCAGAAGGTATTCTCGGAATCGACATTGGTGGTACCGGGATCAAACTGGGTATTACGGATGTGAAGACCGGAAAACTGCTCACGGAAAGATATAAATATCTGACCCCCAAGCCCGGTACAACCAAGGCAGTATCCAAGGTCATCAAGTCGGCCTTAAAAGAACAATTTCCCGATTATGAAGGAATCATTGGGGTAGGTTTCCCGGCAATTATCAAACAGGGTGTGGCCTGGTCCGCCACCAACGTAGACGATTGCTGGTATAATCTCGATATCGCAAAATACTTTAAAAAGGAATTCAAAAAAGATTTTTACGTAGCCAATGACGCAGATGTGGCAGGATTTGCGGAGTTGACGTTTGGCACGGGAGATTACGACAGAAACGGTCTGATTATATTCCTGACCGTAGGAACGGGGATCGGATCTACGATTTTTTACGAAGGCCAGATGATCCCCAATACGGAAATGGGGCATCTCCTCTATAAGGACGACATATACGAGCGATACGTATCCAATGCAGCCCGGAAAAAGGATGATCTGTCGTGGTCCGAATGGGGAAAACGATTTAACGATTACCTCAAGCATCTGGACAGATTGTTTTCACCCGATACCGTCATTATCGGAGGAGGAATCAGCAAGAAATTTTCAAATTTCGAGGAGGAGTTAAACGTCGATTTTCAGGTCATTCCTGCATCTCTGAAAAATGAAGCAGGAGTCGTGGGGGCATCCGTATATGCCTATGCACAGTCCAATAAGAAAAAGTAAACCGAACCACAGATCATGGGAATTGAGTCGGAATATCGGAGGAATAGCTGGTTGTTCGTGCCCCTTCTGATCCTACTGATTATCTCTTCCTGTTCAAATAGTCCAATGGATATCGTATCAGAATTTGAAAAGCTCTTTGATGGAAAATTTCGCGCCGACGAGCCCGGTGGGGTGATCCTTGTGAAGAAGAACGACGAAACCATTTTTCTGAAAAGTTACGGAATTGCGGATCTGACCACCAGGGAAACCATCAGTCCCGCCACCATTTTCAATACTGGATCAATTTCCAAAACTTTCGTAGCCTACGGTATCCTGCTTCTCGAGGAAGCTGGTTTACTGTCGATTGACGATGGATTGGATCAGTATTTCGATAATTTTGACCATCCGGAGATCGCCCGGAAGGTAAAGATCCGGCATCTGTTGACCCACACATCCGGCTTGCCCGATTCCAGAAAAGTGTCCGAAGAGTTTGAATATTATCTGACCGCCAAAGACGAAGAAAATTTTGAACCCATCCTGCACACAGAAGCTCTGAAGTTTGAACCGGGTTCCCGGTTTGATTATTCAAATCCGGCATTCAACGGATTGGCTCTGATCATCCAGAAAGTGACCGGTCGCAAATGGCAGTCATTTATCCGGGAAAAAATATTTGAAAGGTCGGGAATGAATCACAGTGAAATTACCGACGGATCGTTCCCTGAGGACGGAGTGGCGCATGGATACATCCGGGAGAATGACTCTTTCACTGAGTTGGATTACGGGGAAGAACCCACCTTTGCTGCAGCGGGAAATGGCGGAGTCTGGTCCTCCGTGGAGGATCTGGCCCGGTACGAAGCAGAAATTCGAAGGGCAGGATTTTTGAATAAATCCCTCATCGAAAGATCGCGGCTGGTTCAGCATCCGGAAAATTGGAACAGCGAGAAACACCCCGAAGTAGGGCTCAGTTGGTTTGTCGCTGAAGCAGATCATCCGGGAAACGCATTTGACGTGAAAATCATTTCTCATACCGGATGGCAGGGAGGATTTCGCGGTTTTATGGTGTCTGTTCCGGAAAAAGATCTCCTTTATATCGGACTCTTCAATCGACCGGTACACGATTTGTCGGAATCGTATAATCCCTTCACTTCCAGCGGTGAAAATGCCTCCGATGTACGGATAAAAGGGCTCCAAATCCTGAGGCGGTTCGATTGGTTGGAGGAATAATCCACTTATATTGCCCCATTCCTGAGTTGCTTCACCGCATAATCACACGCTCTGGCGGTCAATGCCATATAGGTCAGGGACGGACTCATATGTCCGGATGATGTCATGGCAGATCCGTCGGTGACAAATAGATTGGGAACTTCGTGACTCTGATTGTACGCATTGAGAAAGGATGTTTCCGGATCGCGCCCCATCCGGGCCGTTCCCATTTCATGAACCGAATCTCCGTGGATGGGTGTGGATGCAGAAGTTCTGATATGGGTGAGACCAGCCACCTCCAGGATTTCCCGAATTTGTTCTTCCATGTGTTTTCGCATCGCAAATTCATTTTCCTTAAACTCAGCCGTGATCCTCACCACAGGCAACCCCCAATTGTCTTTCTTCTCCGGATCGAGTTCGATCCTGTTATCATAGTACGGAATACAGGATCCATATCCACTCAGTGAGAAATGCCAGGGCCCCTGACGAACTATTTTTTCTTTCAACTCCTCTCCTATTCCGGCCTGATTAAAATGAAGTCCCTGCCGGCTGGCCCCTCCCCAGATTCCATATCCCCGGGAAAATCCAGGTTCTTTGACTTCCAGGTTTACAAATCGCGGGATAGTCACCCCAGTTGGCCGGTAACCAGAATATGTTTTATCGAGCATTCCCTCAAATTGACCGGAACCACTGACCGACTTGTGGTGGTCCATCAGGTAATGACCCAAGGCACCGCTGTCATTGCCCATGCCGTCAGGAAATCGCGAGGAGGTGGAATTCAGCAATATTGCAGTCGAATTTATTGTTCCGGCGTTGACAAATATTAGCTTTGCATAGTACTCCGTCATTTCTTTAGTGTGTGCATCGATCACCCTCACTCCGGTGGCCTTGTTCGTTTTATCGTCATATATGATGGAATGCACCACGGCATGCACATACAAACTCATATTTCCCGTAGCCATGGCAGCGGGCAATGTGGATGAGTTGCTGCTGAAATATGCACCGAAAGGACAACCTCTGGAGCAGAGGCTTCTGTACTGACAAGCGGCCCTGCCTGGAAGCGCCTTGGTAAGATTAGCCGTTCGGGAAGTGATAAGAT
>CALEIL010000068.1 GCA_937876435.1 uncultured Bacteroidota bacterium | reverse complement strand
TGTCAAAAAATATTTTAAAAAACATTGATAGCTACTTAAATTTCCGCACACTAGTCACTCCCGATTCCACCAATACGATCTCATTATCCGTCAATCCATATAGTTTGTCCAATGGGTCATGACCCGTTGGACGAACTATCCCCGGGAGAAGACAAGGGGTTTCAACCCCTTGCTGTTTCGTTATAACACCGGATTTCAAACAATCTGGCTAACTCATCTCCATTGGTTTTGATCACCGTCAGCCGGAGGGCGTCGATCCGTATGCTGTCAAATACGTGCGATACTTTACGGTAATAGTTGCCCGAGGCAAACTCGGTATGCACCACGCGGCCATTCAACAATCCTTCTATTTTATAGTCTGAAATCGTTTCGGGCTGTGGTCCTCTCACCTGACCTTTCATGACCACCGCCTGACCTGATATCCTCAGGAATCGGTGCAAGCCGGTATCGAAGGTAAACTCTACGGTATTGATGGTTTGCGGAGAGGACCATTTCAATTCGATCCAGGGCTGTCCCCCGTTCATTTCAGCTTGCCATTGATGAGTTTTACCATCCTCTACATTCCGATTGATCCCATCTATCACAGCGTTGGCCGGTCCGTCAGTCGTTTCAGCAGAAGCAGAAACGGTCGATTTTCTGGCCAGATCTTTCGGATCTTCATTGGGTACGTTCAATATGGATTGGTCCTGCCTGACCATTATCTGCTGGTAATCCTTCAGATATTTGTCAGTCGTGGCTAATTCCCGGGCTGAAATAGATTTTTCAAGGCAATAACTCATCGCTGATCCCACAGCCTGGCCCAGAGTAGAACAGGTCGCCATGACCCGGGAGGACGACAGTGCTACGTGTGATACGCTGATATTCCTTCCAGCCATCCATAGATTTTTGATGTTCTTGCTATACAGCGATCTAAGTGGAATCGAATAGGGTTTTTTCAGGCCGACCGACCGGTTGGGTTTGATCGAGGTATCGTCCATTCCTTCTGCGGGGTGGTCATCCAGGGACCATCCTCCGTAGGCCACCCGGTCGGGATAATTTTGCGGATCCTGGGTATCCCGTTGCGTCATTATCACATCTCCTACTATTCGACGGCTTTCCCTTTTACCCGGGACCATACCCACCCAGGTTAATGCCCAGTTTTCAGAATCTTCATGGTTTCCGGAATTTTTGATATAATCCCAGACGCCGAATAATACTGCCAATAATTGGTGTCTCAATTCTCTTCCATCATTGATGATATCATATTCACCTGCCAGCTCCAACCACCAATATCCATATTCTATCGAATGAATCCGTCGAAACTCAAAATCTTTGAACGTATATTTTCGCGCCCATTCGGGTGGAGTAAAAGGCATCGGCCGATCCATTTTTTCTGCCATAAACAACAAGCTATTTCCCATTCCCACGTCATCGGCCACGTCCTGTCCGAGGGATTCATTCCATTTGGATTTGGCTTCGCGACCACGCATATATTCAGCTCCTACCACGGCGGCCAACGTACCGTCCCCGGTACAATCCGCAAAATGACTGGCCTTAATGATAAATATCTCTTCGGTTTGGGAGCTAAATGCACGGACAGATTCGATCGTATTATTTTTGTAATCGGCATCGTACATCATAGTGTCCAGCAACAGGGTGATATTGGGTTCGGAATAAACCTTATTGTACATAACAAAATCCCACAGGGGGTATGCCACTTGTGGATTCATCACGGCATCATCGAGGACCATCTCCTCCAAAATGCCGATTTCGCGCCAGACAGTCCTCAGCACACTGGAACCCGAAATGTGCATTCTGATTTCACTACTGGCATTCCCACCAAGATTGGAACGATCGTGTATGAGGACTACTTTTGAACCATTTCTGGCGGCGGCTATGGCAGCACAAATCCCGGAAATACCTCCCCCCACGACACAGACGTCTACGGTCATTTCGGTGGTCCTGTATATCCCCAGACCCTCGGCGTTCAATTTGTTTTCAATCAATTCCCGGCTGTTCATTACGCCCAGGTCAGGGCTGAAGAAAAGAGCACCTGAACCCAGTCCTACGGACTTTAAAAAAGACCTTCTGTTGTTGTTACTCATCGTATTTATTTTCAGTTTAATGGTTTAATATGATATCCCCAGAATGCTCATCAACTCGTATTCTTTGGCAGCTAATGCATAACCCGGTGACTTAAAAATTTCTAATAATCTATTTTTGGTCTCGTCATCTATTTTATTTCCGGAGTCTTTCAGGATCTCGTACACCTGCTCCCTTTGTCGTTTATTCAGATCCTGTAGCAGGTCGACGAAAATCGGAAAATATTCCACTTCGACCTCCCGCTGGCTGAATTCCTGTATTATGGCATTTTGAACCGGATTTTCTTTGAGTAAAAATCGATCAGCCAATATCATTTGAGTACTATCGGACTTCCAGTATTCGTCGTGTACAGCACTGACCGCTTTCACGCTAATGTAAGGGTCACTCTCCCAGATCAGAGACCCGATCGCCCGGTGCACGCATTCTGATAAGTCATCCGCCGGCAGTCCAAATATATAGTTGAGATAATTATCCTGCCGGGTTTGGATCATTGCCAGAATCAATTCATTGTCCAGGATTGATTTTGTATGCCGGAGCAATTGACCCGGAAGTTCTCCATTGACGAAATGCCATAAAGTATAACAGGTATAAATTGCTCCGGATACGATCTCGTTGTCAAAGGTTTTACTGGTAGCCCCCGTCATCGCGTCGATTTCTTTGGAATACACCTTTACGGTAGTATCCACCAGATCTTCAATCTCATAATCTTGTAGCAGTGATTCTTTGTTTGCCAGGATCGCTTTCAGTTTTTGATGATCCGCAGAATCCAGCGGTTGATGGTCAAACTTGGTCACCGGATCTCCAGGGGTTTCGTTGTATGACTTAAAATCACCCAACAAGTCCCATTCGATTTCTATATCGATCGGATTGCAAAGATTTTCCATGCAAACGGGTGATTGGAGACGGGTGGAGTAGTACAACGGCAGGTGATCCTCCGAACTGACTAGAAAAATGGTCACGTCGACTTCCTTATCTGTGGTATATTGCAACACCGGACTACGGTGTAGAGTAGTTTGTGACCAAACAAAACTCCACAACATAAGCCCTGCGCCAATACACACCACGGACCATTTTATGTTATATTTCAGCCGATGTATCATCTCAATTCTCTATCGTCTCTTTCTCTGAAATTTTTTCCATAAAGGAATTAAACAAGTACCCATGGATCAGTTCAGGTTTACTCAATTCTTTTTTAATCTGATGAATGATGGTCGGATTCAGGGTATTCTTTTCAAGAATCTGGATTAATATTTTCAATTGATTTTGACTCAGGACCCCAATGCCGGAGACCAGATCGAGAATTACTTTCGGGTTGATGCGATCCATGGACGCCATTTTCCTCAGAAAATATGTCCTGGTATTGCCGTCGAGGTCCTCAAAGAAGCCTGAAATACTTTCATGGATATTTTCATCCTTCCACATCTCCCCGGGCATCTTCTTCATTATGTACAATCTGTTGAGTGGGATGGCCTCATGGATCAACTCGACGATGCGATCCTCATAACTGAAAAAATCCTTTTCGGACAGCCTTTTGAGCGCGTAAAGCTGATAGTCTGAGTGGCTGGATGATAAAAGTTTATTCTGCAAGGGTATAGAATACCTTGATTCCATATCGCTGAGAATGGAGTCAGACAACGACCCATACACAATATGATACAGGGTATAAGAAGAATACAATGCTCCATCCACTACCGCCTCTTTGACTTCCCTGGAGGTCGCACCGGTCACGGCTTCCACAACAGAGGACACCCTTTTCTTTTCGTCATCAAACAACTCTTTTTTTTCCTTCCGTTTTATAATCGAATTGTCGTCCATTAAAAGTCTGTGGAGTTTGATATAATCCTCCTCCCTGAATTTCAAATGATCATTTTTAGTCAATGGATGTCCCGCGATGGTATCATAGCCTATGTAATTCCCCAATAGATTCCAGTACAACCGAATATCCAGCAGGGCGCAAAGTGAATCGTCGCAAACCGGCGTGGTAAAGCTGGATGAGTACGCCACGGGAAGAGCCTTTTCATCTTCCAATAAAAGGACTTGATACTCCACCAGGGTGGAATCATCCATAAGTGAGAAGGCAAACTCTTCAGTCTCCACATTCGAAAAATCCCATCCGTCCTTGACAAACAAGGGCCTGTGTTCGCTATCCGCCTCGTACAGCATGATAAAACGACCCAACAAAAAAAGGATCAATATGGAAAATTTCGCAATCATTTCGCTTTAATAAACAGAGGTTACGTTACCATTTTCCTTCCCAGGGGGTCATGGCCTCCTATTCCAGTGGTTCATGCCCCCTTGGGCAATCGCGAGGATTGCCCCTACCTAATTTTTAACTTCCTGGGTTTTGGTGCTGGTCCGGACCAATTCCATATATTCATCCAGGTGGTCTTCGTATACATCTCTTGGATTGACATCGTATTTTTTCGCCACAGATGCTGCCAGACCTACCGCAGCCCCCATCTGTCCGGTGGTACGCATGACCCGAGGACCTCCGAGTCCTACGTGTGAGCAACTGAAATTCCGTCCGGCCATAAACAGATTGCTGATGTTTTTGGAGTACAAACTACGGTAAGGGATGTAGTACATACCAGTTTTATAAAACATGGCTTTTGACAGAAAATCGGGTTTGGATGGATCTTTCAAATCCTGCTGATAATGCACATCGACTTCTCTGATTTCCTTCACGACAGCGTCTTCAAAATTCCGACCGGTTTTGGCGTCATTGAATGTAAAGACATAGTCGCCCAACAGCCGGCGGGATTCTCGTTTACCTACCAGGTAAGATATCCATTCAAAGCGAAGTCTTTCCGAACCTGGCTTTTTCTTTTCATTGGCAAATGAACCGTAGATAGCCCGTAGCATATGATCCCGGATTTGTTCAGCGTCGTGAATCTGGTGAACATCAGCGCTGGAATACTCCCAATACCATTCCCCATGCGCCGCTGCATGATCTCCTGCTACATCCATCGCCCATGGAACTTCAGGATACTCGTAGTTTTTGTCATCTTTATACACTCGCCACAGCACCGAGGAGCCCATCACCGCTCCATCGGGTTCTTCCGGGCTCCACAATTCACCGAATTCATCCCATCCTTCATCGTATTCATCCACGCTTTCCCGGCCGTACATATATTCTGCACCGGCCCAAAAACCGATCCATCCGTCCCCGGTACAATCCGCAAACAGAGGAGCTTCAAATCTGATCCGGTCGCCCTCTGAAGTGTGCCGGGCATCCACTGAAGTGATCGTATTATCTTCCGCGGTAGCGTCATAGGCTCTGTAATTGAGATAGAGATCGATGTTGTCGTATTTCTCCACATTTCTATGCCGTTTCATGTCTTCCGCATAGGCTTCGGGGGAGCCATTGGGATAGTGCTTGGTGTCGAGCATTTGAAGTATTCGTTCAAAATATCCATAAATTCCAAGCGTATGCACCCGTATCTCGCTGCTTGCATTTCCTCCCAGTACGGGACGGTCATGTATCAAAGCCACTTTCAGACCTTGTTCTGCTGCGGCTATCGCATTGGCACAACCGGCAATTCCACCTCCCACGACCACGTAGTCGTATTTCCTCGTTTCTTCCGGAATGTTCTTCAGATTGAGCACGTCCAGGCGCCATTGGGCCAGTTCGTCCCCGCTGGTAGGCGGAGCTACGTTGTCGGTACTAAAATAAACCGCATCGCACCGACCTTCAAAGCCGGTCAGGTCAACCAGTTCCAGGCTGGAATTGGTATTCCGGATATTGAGCTCGCCTCCGTATTCCCAGGTCCATTCCGGTATTTTTCCAAATTCCTTATTGATTAACTGATCCCCTACCTTCAATTGAAACCTCCCAGGAGCTTCCCAGTTACCGGGCACCCAATTCTTGGTACGGACCCATACGTGATAAATTCCCTGAGATGGGAATTTCACCTCTGTTGTGGCATTGTCTACAGGAGTTCCCAGTCCATGCGCCAACAGATAGGGGGAACCCATTTGTTCCACGAATTGCGGATCCACAAACCAACCGCCCTTGTTGTCAAAACTTTCAGCTTCGACCAGGAAGGATTGGGCGTTCCCATTCAACTGAATCGTAAAAATGCCGATGAAAATAATTAAATAACGTATCATAGTTTAAATTTTTTAGCTCTCAATGGAAGGTGTATATTTATCATTATCAGGTCAATTTTGACTTTTAATGACTTGTTTCTCAACTTGTTCTTGCAGCTCCAAGATACGGAACTTATTCTTTTCCAAAGATGATTTCCCGTATTCATCGAAGGCATTTTCTATGATTTTGGAGTCCTCACCCAAACCCTGATCTTTTATTTCAACAGAATAAGTATTGAGTCTGCCTTTCATACCTTCGAGTATATTCTTATAATGGACAACTGTGACCAGATTGTTCAACTCAAATGGATCTCGTGCTACATCGTACAATTCTTCCGCGGCCATAGGTTCTACCATTCTCGTCTGATGCTCATCCAGATCACCATTCTCATGCATCACATTGAGTAAATGGTAGATGGGGTGGGTGCTTTTGCGATGCGCAGTGGATGCTGAATTGATTGAAAAGTCGTGCCGGTAATTCCGGATATACTTAAAATTTGCGGTCCGGATCATTCGGGACTTAAAATGAATTTCCCCCATCCTGTCCGCGGCCGCCCACAGGAATTCTCGACCTTCGGGATGACCCAGGATTGAAATTCCCTGGGTATGATATCTGCCACCTGCCAACTCCAGACTGGTTGCTGTGATATCAATCAAAGAAAATAATGATTCGTTTTGTCCCTCCAGTCCCATTTGGGACCGTAGATCTTCATCCAGTGTAGTGATCAACAACGGTACTTCAATCCCCGAATCATATAAATAATTCTTAGCTCTGGTCATTGGTCGCCCATGATCAGAAAAGAAAAATATTATCGTGTTTTTATCGAGCTGGTGCTTTTGCAGATCGGTTAATATCTGCCCTACCTGTCGATCCATTACCTGGATGGATTCATAGTACGCTGCAAAATCAGCTTGCGCTACCGGATGATCAGGATAATAGGGAGGAACCTTTACTACTTTGGGATCAATGGGATTGACCTGGTCACTTTCAAAAGGACGGTGAGTCAGACGGAGATTGATCCGGGCAAAAAAAGGCTTTGGGGGTGAATCAGATACCCCGGAATGAGCGAGCTCTTCCCAGCGGCTGGCGTCATAAGAATCAGGATTGTACTCAAACAACCAGTCCGTTTTCCCATTCCCGGGAAAAGACCGGATATTAGCGGTCTGATAACCCAGTTCATTCATCAGAATATGGACGGGAGTGACCGAATCCGGAAGCGATGGTTTCAGTTCCTCTGGGTACCGCATGTGATACGCTCCTATAGTATTCTGATAATAACCCGTCACAAAAGCCGTCCGGCTCGGTGAACAGGCCACTCCTGTGGCAAAAACATTGTTGTATCGGATTCCCTGCTCAGCCAGTCTGTCAATATGAGGTGTTTTCACCAGGTCATGCCCGTAGCATCCCAGATCGGGGGACATGTCCTCGATAATAATCCAGAGAATGTTGGGTTTGTCAGGGTCGCCATAATATAATTTCGAATCCTGTGATATTGCACTCCATGACATAAACATCAGGATCATTATTTGAGCGTTCAAACCTACATTACTGGTAATTCTATACCTCTTAAGACATTTCCCCCCATTCTTTAGTCGGGAGGAGAGCTTCATTATTAACACCGATAGACATCGGAGGACGGAACTACGGTTATACGCGGTTTCGCTTCTTCGACCTCTCAGAAAAATATTTTGAAATACCTTAATGGACCTTAACGTTTGACCCCCTAGGATGGTGATATGTTGTAGATATTTGTTCAATTAACCAATTTGATTTTCGATATCAAGCCTCTTCAAAGCTACCTGGCTTATTACCTCAAAATTTGAATAAACCAGGACACTGCTATTGATTTCGAATGCTGGACTTTGCTGGCAAAAGGGCAAACGCCCATTGCCAACAACAATCCTTTCTCCTAATCTAAAGCTTCTCATCATGTCTTTATTTACAGGAACCTTCCAGTAATTTCACTAATCCTCATCCTTATAACCCGAAGGACTAATTCTTGATTTATACCTAGTACTCCGTGGCCTCAATCATAGAACCCCGGCTATACTCATTCGAAGCGCCTTGACCTGACTCAAA
>CALEIL010000067.1 GCA_937876435.1 uncultured Bacteroidota bacterium | reverse complement strand
GTTCGGGGTCATTCTTTGAAAATCTGGGCGATAAAGCCATTTATGATGAGTTTGATATAGAAGTCAAATTAGTGGGTAGTCCCGTAGCTGCGAATTAAAAACTCCGCTATAAGAATTATAAATTAGAAGCCTTCCGGATGACTGGAGGGCTTTTTTTTTTGCTACAAAGGCACGAAAGCACGAAATGGCACTAAAGGGGAGCCACGAAATCGCCAAGGTTTACCGACCAAGGCGATAGCCTGGTAGGCACGAAATAGCGCGAAAAAATTTGCCACCAAGGCACCAAGGCACGAAATAGCGCGAAAAAATTTGCCACCAAGGCACGAAATAGCACGAAATCGCACAAAATCGCACGAAAGGTGAGCCATAAAATCAACAGGGCACCAAAGTGTTCTGGTGGGATTTAGTGCTTTAGAGGTTTCGTGGCGGAGAACCTTTTTGTGGAGTTTTGTGATTTAATGCTTTCGTGGCAAACTAACAGATGTTTCAATTAAAAATCCCCAGTTGGCTCAATGGAGTATCTCTCAATTTTTCGGAAACACCAAAATTCTCCAGAGACAGTCGGAAGCTCAGTCGCTTCCATATATTGCCTCTTTCCTTGTGGATATTCATGATGTCTTCGGATCCGAACAGTGGCAGGTAAAGAGCCACCGGCCAATGGTCTCTACCCAGCTGGACCCCTCCGCTGAATAAAAACGTCGTACCGCTGCCTGTAGGCGTAGCATCGTCGTATATACCCAAATCCACGTATGGTTTAAGGGGAACCTTTTTGCCGATGACGGGAATATCCAGACTTAGATTGACCGCCGCCAGGAAAGAATTGGAATTGCCGGTCACCAGCGCATAACTGGAACCGAGGTAGTTTTTGAATCCCCCGTCTTCCATCCGGATTTGTCGTTCCACCAGTCCATCGGAACGCTCGGACCGATCGAGAAAATATCCGTCAAAGGCGTAATCGTGGTAGGCCTGACTGGAAATCCCAAGCGTGCCGGGGACCAGATAATTACCCGCAGATCCTACATTTCTGGCACTGTTTACCGGAAATCCTCCCGCGAAAAACCGCGCATATATCCGCTGATCCGGTGCATAGGCATAGTCAGTCTTAAGTTCAGCTGACGTTTTCAGATAATTTTGGGATTCATCCTGGAAACCGGTGTACGTGGCAAATTCTGCTTTGAGATTCACCTCTACGTTGTTGACGGGCGAATATTTGCGCATCTTATAATGTACACGCGGATAAACTCTCGTCAATTGATCGTTGCCGAGGTATTCTCCTTCCTGATCAAATTGCGGGAGTTGCTGACTGACGATGGGGGCTGTAACTTTCAGGGTCTTGTACCACGGATGAAATTTATCGCGAACCTGAAACGAAATTTTAATATGCGGATTGATCCGGAGATAATTCAGATTATACCCCGCCTCTTCATTTCCAGCGTAGGAATATCGTTTGGCTGACCAGCCAAAATTCCAATACCTGATGTTAGTATTATTCCGGGGCAGGTAGTAGTCCATCCCGGCCAGACCCACTACTTCAGCGGATTTGACGCCATACCCCGGCTGTATATAAAATTCAAAATTATTCCCCGGCAAGGTAATATTGTGCAATCCAACTCCAAAAGTGGCCCCATCGGTATAGTTATACGAGATATAAGGATCAAACCAGATTTTGCTGATCCCAGGGTTATTGAGACCTGCTACAGGGTTTAGAAATTTCTGTTTCCGGACCGGAATAAACTCGTATTTATTATTCTGAGGGGTCTGATCGATAGCCAAATGTTCGTCTACTGCAAAATAATCATAGTCGTCAATGGGAAAAGAAACGGTTGTGGTTCCCTGAAATGTACCGGCCGTCCTCGTCATCACCACCTTGGTTCCGTCATAGGCTTTGACAACCGCTGGAGCAGGGAATTGTCCGTGGTTCTCTAGAGTGATCTGATATTCATCCCCGCGCGTACTGACGTCCGTTATCGCCATGTCAAATGGTTTGATCGTACTCAAAATCTCGTCAAAAAACCAGCCAAAATTTCGGCCTTCAGGATCGTTTGCCTCAAATATTCTTCTCATATCATCGATCGTGGGATGTGAGAATTTAAACTCATCGTAAAAGGCCTTCATATTTTCCCTGAATTGTTCCTTTCCGGTCACTTCCTCCAGTTTTTGGAACAAACTGGGGGGAATCATATAGCCATTGAAATAGTATTGGATCACATCCATATCATGGGTATGTGCATCTACGGGAACCAGATCTCCCCTTTGATAAGCACCCAGGTAGAGTAGCTGATTGAGGTCGAGATCGGTACGGGCAGCCATGACCTGAAAATCCCTGTTTTCCGTCCCGTAATGATCGTCCATGTATTTATTCTCGTAAAAACTGTTGATTCCTTCATCGAGATAAGGCGACCGCCGTTCGTCAAAACCGAGAATTCCCTGAAACCAGTTGTGACCCACTTCGTGGGCGATGACGCGATCCAATGACATTGCGCTTGTGGTGGGACCCACCAAAGTGATCATCGGGTATTCCATGCCAGAACCCGTATTGAGCGGACCGACCACCACGGATACCTGAGGATAAGGGTATGGTGCCACGGCCCCGGAATAAAACCGGACAGCACGTTCGAGCATTTCGATCGGCGAGAGGTTGTTGTTGACCACACCTTCGAGTTGTGGTACGAGCGAGTCGGCCACTTTGACATCATTGAGCGCGTAATCTTTGGGTGCGTAGTAGTGAAGATCGACGGGATGACCGTTATCGAGCGTGATCGATTGGTGTACCTCGATCATATCATCACCAGTAAACCAGGCAAAGTCTACTACATTTTCTGCCTTAAAGGTCTTTCGTACCCTGGCAGAATCCGTATCAATCGTTTGGGTCAACACCCCCGTAGCCCCTATCTTGTAGCTACCTGGCACGTCAATAGTCACCTCATAATTCCCAAAGTCCGAAAAATATTCACCCATTTCGAGATAGGGGAAGAGATGCCAGCCTTCCTCGTCATAGACCGCCGCTTTGGGAAACCACTGCGTAAGGGCAAAAAAATGGGGAGCCCAACCTCCACGAGAAAAAATATACGGAATCCTGGAAGAGAAATTGATCCGGACTTGGGTACTTCCACCCGAAGGCACCGCTTCGGGGAGGTCCAGGGCCACATATTCGATGTTGTTTTTGGGATGACTGACGGGTATTTCTATACCATTTTGCAGGTATTCCAGCATTTGATACCCCCCCGTTTCCATTTCATCAGCCCAATAAAATTTGTCGTCGTTGGAAGCGAGATTTTGCAAACTGAAAAAGCTGCCCTTGTCTTTGTAGGCATTGTTCCACAGGTGCATTTGGATTTCATCAAGCGGCTTCGGGGAATTATTGTGATAGGTCATTATGAGATGCCCAGTCAGTAGTTTTTGCGCAGTGTCGAGCGTTACTTCGATCTGATAATCCGTCTGTTGTTGCCATTGCTGGGCAGTGAGAGGACTGTCTACAAATCCGATCAGAATAATGGTGAATAAAATGAGCAGTGATTTCATGATTTTCTTCGTTGTATTTCCCATTCCCAGGCGGTTTTCATTATATCCCGGATAGAACGAGTAGGATTCCATCCGAGGTCTCGTCGTGCTTTTTTGTTATCAGCAAAAACGGCTATGACGTCTCCAGGTCTGCGGGGCCCCAGGGTATAATTCAATTTTTTACCGGTGCTTGATTCAAAAGCTTCGATGGCCTCGAGCACTGTGACGCCGTTGCCCGTACCCACGTTAAATATTTCGACAGCTTCTGTGGATTGTTTCTCCTGAAGATAGCCCAGGCTCAAAGTGTGGGCCCTGGCTAGATCCATTACGTGAATATAATCGCGCACACCAGTTCCGTCCTTGGTCGGATAGTCATTGCCGAATACG
>CALEIL010000066.1 GCA_937876435.1 uncultured Bacteroidota bacterium | reverse complement strand
TTTGGTGGTACCGGCAAAAATATATGGAACGTGGCCTTGCTCGCCCGGGCTTTTGTCTTTTTTGCTTACCCCACCACCATTTCCGGAGATCAGGTTTGGATCGCCGGATTTGAACAAATATTACCAGGAGCTCAGGTGGATTATGGATGGTGGCAGACTTCGTTTTTCAATACCTTATTTGGATGGTTCGGTTGGGTCCAATTTGATTCGGCTGCAACCATTATCGATGGTTTTACCGGTGCCACGCCCATGGCGCTCGCATTTGAAGGGGGATGGGAAAGGGTCACAGAGGTCTATTCTTCGAGTCAGATGTTCTGGGGCGCCATCCCGGGTTCCATTGGAGAAACGTCAAAACCTCTGATCATTATGGGCGCTTTGGTGTTGTTAATTACGAAGATTGGCAGCTGGCGCATTATGTTGAGCGGAGTCGTCGGCGCTGTGGTAATGGCCATGCTTTTCAATTTATGGGGAGCGACACCATTCATGACGGTGCCGTGGCAGGATCAGTTTATCATGGGAAGTTTCTGGTTTGCTATTGTATTTATGGCTACCGATCCGGTTACGGCTTCCAATACGAACTTTGGAAAATTGGTTTATGGATTTTTGATCGGTATGATCGGTATGATCATCAGGATTATCAATCCCGCTTACCCGGAAGGATGGATGTTGGCTATTCTGTTCCTGAATACTTTTGCACCGCTGATCGACCATTATATCGTAGAAAGTAACATGAAAAAAAGATTGAAAAGTGCGTAATACAACTAAATACATCGTCACCTTTGTACTGATCATGACAGTGATCGTAGCTACTGTACTGGCAGGAATGAATACATTCCTGAAACCGATACACGAATTGAACGAAGCCGTGTATAACAAAAAGAGCGTATTGATGTCCATCTCATCTGAAATGGACAAACCTATTGACGCCATGACCAATCAGGAGGTTCAGGATGTGTTTGACAATAGAATTGAAGAACTGGTCGTAGATCCAGAAGGAAATATTGTGGAAGGGGTGAGCGCCGATCAAGTCTTGCTGGAGGTAGAAATGAAAAAGCCTGAAAATGAAAGACGGTATCCTTTGTACATCTTTCAGAAAGACGATGGAAGCAATATCTATATAGTGGGTGTTCGCGGACAGGGCCTGTGGGATGCTATATGGGGGAACGTGGCGATTAAAGAAGATTTGGTGACGATCGAAGGGGTCAGTTTTGACCACGCCGGTGAAACACCTGGTCTGGGAGCAGAGATCAAGGACAATCCTTCATTTCCTGCCAGTTTTGAAGGAAAGAAATTATACGATGAGGAGGGTAACTTCACCTCGGTAGAGGTAGTGAAAGGACTGCTGCGTCAACCTGAGCACCAGGTAGAGGCTATTTCCGGTGCTACCATCACCATGGGAGGAGTCAATAATATGTTATACGCTGGGATTCAAAACTATGAGCCCTATTTTGAGAAGATTCAACAACAATAATCAAGAAATCAGATACAATGGCTGAAGCGATAATAAAAGAGAAGGAACCGATCAAAGAAAAGCACAAAGTTTTCGAATTCGGTAAGAAAGAAAGAAGACTGCTGATTGATCCATTGAATGACGATAATCCGATTACCGTACAGATTCTGGGGATATGTTCAGCCCTGGCGGTGACGACCCTGGTTTATCCATCCCTGGTGATGTCGGTAGCCGTTATATTCGTGTGCGCGTTCTCAAATTTATTTACATCCCTGTTGCGGACCAGCATTCCAAAATCCATTCGGATGATCGTTCAACTGGTCATCGTCGCTACGCTGGTGACCATCGTGGAACTCACGCTCAAAGCGGTCAACTACACGGTATACAAACAGTTATCTGTATTTATTGGCTTGATTATTACCAATTGTATCGTTATGGGACGACTGGAAGCTTTTGCCATGGCCAATAGACCCTGGCAGTCTTTCCTCGATGGAATAGGGAATGGTGTAGGATACGGAGCCATTTTATTGATTGTAGGCTTTTTCAGGGAGGTATTTGGTAAGGGAACCTTGTTTGCAGGTTCACCCTTTGGGACTCTCCGATTGATCGGTCCTGCGCCTGATTATTTGATCAATACATCCGCTACTACAGGTTTTGATTCCTGGTTTGGATGGTATCAAAATAATGGATTGATGGTTTTATCAGCGGCAGCGATGTTCCTGATCGCCGGTTTGATATGGATCCAGCGATCCAAAAATACCAAGTTAATCGACATTTCATAATTGAATGACACAAAATAATTACCTGTCATGGAATATATAAATATATTTATCAAATCAGCCTTCATCGAAAATCTGATCCTATCCTATTTTCTGGGTATGTGTTCATTTCTGGCTGTTTCCAAGTCGGTAAAAACAGCCTTTGGACTCGGGTTGGCCGTCATCTTTGTATTGGGGATTACCACTCCGATCAACTGGTTGATCACAACTTATATACTGAGTCCTGATGGTTTGTTGGGAATGGATCTCACATTTCTCCGTCTCATCCTTTTCATTGCGGTCATCGCCAGCATGGTTCAACTGGTAGAGATGGTCATTGAAAAATTTTCTCCGGGCCTCTATAGTGCCCTGGGGATATTCCTGCCGTTGATCACGGTAAACTGCGCCATTTTGGGTGGATCGTTATTTATGGTAGCCCGGGAATACAATTTTGGTGAATCCGTGGCATTTGGACTGGGGGGTGGATTTGGTTGGTTCCTGGCCATCATTGCCCTGGCGGCTATTCGGGAAAAGATGGCTTATGCAGACGTACCCGCGCCGATGAGAGGCCTGGGAATGGCCTTCCTGATAACTGGTCTTATGGGGATGGCATTTATGAGTTTGCTGGGGATCGATCCCGGAGCATTTAAATAATAGTATAAACAGCATTTGCGACATGATTCTATTAATCGATTTTACGACTATCATATCCGCTATATTAGTATTTACTATTCTGATACTTCTGATGGCATTGATGCTTATTTTTGCGCGGAAAAAACTGGTGCCGGAGGGTAATGTAGAAATCATTATCAACGGCGATGAAGAAAAACCTCTGCTGATACAGCCAGGTTCTTCGCTTCTGTCTTCATTGGCAGATCAGAACATATTCCTTCCTTCTGCCTGCGGTGGCGGGGGAACGTGCGCGATGTGTACCTGTCGGGTATACAGCGGTGGGGGCGACATCCTGCCTACCGAGCTCAACCACATAAGCCGGAAAGATGCAGAAGCCAATATGAGACTGGCCTGCCAGGTCAAGGTTCGTGATAATATGAAAATTGGCATCCCGGAAGAGATATTTGGTATCAAAAAATGGGAGTGTGAGGTGGTCTCCAACTACAACGTGGCCTCTTTCATCAAGGAATTTATCGTAAGATTACCGGAAGGAGAAACCCTGGATTTTGAACCGGGGGGCTACGTACAAATCGATGTTCCTGAGACCACAGTGGAATTTAAAAATTTTGACATCGCTCCTCTGCCCGACGATCCAGCTGGCAAGGACAAGTTTAAAAGTGAGTGGGACGACTGGAAATTGTGGGATCTTAAGATGGTCAATGATGAGCCGCAGTTCCGGGCGTATTCGATGGCCAATCACCCAGCTGAAGGAGATATCGTCATGCTCAATATCCGGATAGCAACGCCGCCGTTTGATCGAAATAAAAACGGTTGGAGTGACGTGAATCCAGGGGTCTGTTCTTCCTACGTGTTTGATCAAAAACCCGGGGACAAAATCACCATTTCGGGTCCTTACGGAGAGTTTTTCATAAAAGATACTAAGAAAGAAATGATATATATCGGAGGGGGTGCCGGAATGGCTCCGCTTCGGTCTCATTTATTCCATCTGTTCCACACCGTCAAAGAACGGGATCGTAAGATTTCGTACTGGTATGGAGGTCGATCCAAGCGGGAATTGTTTTATACGGATCATTTCCGAAAAATCGAAAAGGAATTTGATAACTTCCAGTACAACATTGCTCTTTCAGCAGCTCTGGAAGAAGACAACTGGAAGGTAAAAAAGAGCATCGATGATCCTGAAGGCGATGGATTCACTGGATTCATCCACCAGGCCCTCTATGATAATTATCTCAAATACCATCCGGAACCCGAAGAAGTGGAATACTACCTCTGTGGTCCTGGTCCGATGCTCGATGCCTGTCTCAAGATGTTTGACGACCTGGGCGTTCCTGAAGAGAATATTGCGTTTGACGACTTCGGATAATCCGAAAAGATCTATAGAAATATAATATATCCCCGTTCCTGATGACCAGAGACGGGGATTTTTTTTTAAAAGACTATTGTTCTGTTTCCGTGTATGAATACGCGCTCCTGGCAGATGAGGTTGAGCGCACGGGCCAGCACTATTTTTTCAACATCCTTTCCAGCTTTGGCCATTTCACGCGGACTGAATCCGTGATCTACACGGATAGTATCCTGTTCGATGATGGGGCCCTCGTCCAGGTCTTCGCTGACAAAATGAGCTGAGGCTCCGATGACCTTCACCCCTCGCCGGAATGCCTGGTTGTAGGGGCGGGCACCTTTGAAGGCAGGGAGGAAGGAGTGATGTATGTTGACCATCCTGTTGGGGTATTTTTTGACAAATTCAGCGCTGAGAATTCGCATATACTTAGCCAGTATGATATATTCATAATCGTATTGCGCGATTACTTCATGGATGAGCGATTCATGGGATTCTCTGGTCAAATCGTGATGGTCGATCCAATGGAATGGAATCTGGAACCGTTCGGCTGTTTTTTGAAGAACGGTGTGATTGGATATGATGCACTGGATTTCGGCTGACAAATCATCATTCTCACACCGACTCACTATATCGTTGAGACAGTGGTGTTCCCTACTGGCCATCAGTATGATTTTTCGCTTTCGATCAGGTGAAAAAGTGATGGTAGCGTCGTCGGGTAATTTGGACTTCAATATCTCTTTGATCGAATCGACGTCTCCATGGCTTTTAAATTCAGTTCTCATGAAAAACCGGTTGGTTTCCATATCGACGTATTCATTGTTCCTGATAATATTGAGCCCCGCTTCATACAGGCACTTGGTGACCTGATAAATCAATCCCTTCGTATCGGAACAAGTAATTTTTAGTACCACTATTATAATGTTTAATGTGACATGATTCAATTCCCGTGCCAACAAATGTTTTTGAATTGGACCATGAAATTTTGAACTTTACAAGCTATTTTGTAGTTAAATACGTTGTGTAGAAATAAAAACTGTAGAAATCAATGAAAGCCATATTTACATTATTCATTTTCGCGGCGACATTATTGACGATGAATGCGCAGAGCCTGGAAAACTATAAGGCCCATAACGATGGCTGGATGGTCAGTATCGAGAAAGCGCAGGCTATTTCCAAAGAATCTGGCAAACCTATTATGGCCAATTTCACCGGAAGTGACTGGTGTGGCTGGTGTAAAAGATTGACCGCTAATGTTTTTTCGAAACCAGAATTCAAGAAATGGGCAGATGATAATGTAGTTCTCCTGGAACTTGACTTCCCACGAAGAACCCGATTACCACAGGAAATACAAGCTCAGAACCAAAGCCTGCAGAGGGCTTTTAAAGTCTCGGGTTATCCCACCGTTTGGGTGTTCTACTTGCAGGAAAATGCCGAGACCGGACAGATGAATATCGATCCCCTGGGTCGGACGGGCTATAAAGCCAGCGCTCAGGAATTTATCCAGGAAGTGGAAGGGATGATGGCTTCCAAATCAGGGAGTTAATTTCGGGCGACAACGACCTATCTATGGCCTATAGCGAAGAACTCGCAGACCGTGTTCGTCAATATTTAATGAATTTTCCTGCGTTGGAGACTGCCGAAAAGAAGATGTTTGGCGGATTGGCTTTCATGGTCAATGGGAAAATGTGCATCAACGTCGGGGATAATAAATTAATGTGCAGATTTGATCCGGAGATCGATGAGGAGATTGCTTTAAAGCCGGGTTATGAAAAATTGTTCATGCGGGGGAATCAATACAAAGGATACTGCTATGTGTCGCCGGACGGATTTGAATCAGACGCTGATTTTGGGTTTTGGATGAATGTATGCCTGGATTACAACGACAGAGCCAGATCGTCTAAGAAGAAGTGAGGAAATAAAAGTATTCAAAATTGGATGGTATTTCCCGCAGATCTCGCAGATAACGCAGAGGAAGTGTTTGGTATTTCCCGCAGATTTGGCAGATCTCGCAGATCTTGCATTGGAAGTGTTTGGGATTTCCCGCAGATCCCGCAGAAGAATAGGTTTCCCGTAGATCCCGCAGATCTCGCAGATCTTGCAGAGGAAGTGTTTGGGATTTCCCGCAGA
>CALEIL010000065.1 GCA_937876435.1 uncultured Bacteroidota bacterium | reverse complement strand
ACAACATTCCCTTCTCCCCCTATGGAGTGAGCCTTCAAAAATTTCCAAAAAAAGGTGAGGGAATGATATCGGTATTACTTTTATCTGATCAGTTTAAAGAATACAAATCGTATATCGCCACCCACCTTTCGCATCCCCTTCGAAAAAACATCCCTTATCTGGTCCGTTTTTATATCAGTCCCCTAGAAGAGCAAAATGATTTTCGCAATATGGTGACAGATGTTATCGGGATATACTTATCAAAGCAAAAAGTAAGCGAAGATATGCTGACCACGTTGCCGTACACCCCGCAGATAGAAGAACGCGGGCGTTTTTTTGATAATTATGAACATTGGTATCTTGTTCAGGGTAAATATATGGCTCAGGGGGGGGAAAAATACGCCATCATCGGTAACTTCAGAACAGATAAAGAATCCAGGTTTAAATACACCAATCCTTCTGCTGGTTCTGCACCCAATCATACCCATGTTTTTATCGACGATGTACTGATCGAGGCCTTTGATCCCTTACCAGATACCATTCTGCTGTGTGACCACCAACCAATAGATTTAAATGCCGGATTTCACAATGCCCGGTATCAGTGGAACACCGGTGCACGAGATTCACTAATCACGGTAAGCCGGTCCGGGGAATACAGGGTAAGTGCTCTGATTGACACCCTGGAATTCACGGATTCCACCCGAGTGATCTACATGGATGAATTCTCAAGTCATACGACCATCGACACCTTTTTCTGCCAGGGATCGGAACTTGTACTCCAATCGCCGGTCCCGGGTAGATATCAATGGCACAACGGAGACACGGAGTCGATCCGGACCGTACAGGATGCCGGCACCTACCGGCTATCCGTGGATAACGAATGCGGTACCTACCAGTTCATCTACGAGATCACGGAACGGGACTGCGACTGTGATCTTATCCTGCCCTCCGCGTTTTCTCCCAACGGAGACAACCGGAACGATTACTTCATGGTCATCGACCAATGCCGATACAGGACATGGACATTGGGATCCTTCCGGGTGTACGACAAGTGGGGCGGGAAAGTGTATGAGGAATCGGGACCTTCGGTGAATTGGGACGGGCAAGGCTCCGATGGACGACACCTATCTCCCGGAGTATATACCTACCGGCTGGAAGTTACCCTCCTGGAAGGATCGGGAGAAGAATCCATTATCAAAACGGGTTCCGTACAATTGATCAGATGAACATATGGTGAAAAATAGCTTTATACGTTTCATTCCCAAATCATCTATTAATCCGTAGGTATATGACTCAGATATGTCATACTGTTCTTTTTCTTGTTCTGTTACTGATCATTCCGCCGGTCACTTCAGCAGCTCAATCACCGGTTTACCATAAATGCGGATTCGACCATACGGAGGCCTGGAATGATTTGATCTTTTCTGACATTCAACAACCACAGGACTTCATCAGTTTCCAAAACCGGTCTTCGCTGACCATCCCGGTGGTGTTCCATATTGTTCTCACGGACAATCATGCACGGATCTCAGATGAAATGATCCTACGGCAATTGAACTTTCTCAATCAGGATTTCCAAGGAAGCAATCCGGACGGGATAAAAGTACCGGATCGTTTCAAAAAACTGGCCGGACGTTCTTCCATTCGATTTTGCCTGGCTGCAGAAGACCCCTATGGTCAGCCGGCTTTATCAATCATACGTGTGAATACTTCCATCGATCAAATCGGAATAAAAGAGGAATTGTACTTCACAGCCAAAGGAGGCAGTGATGCCTGGGATACGGAAAGATATCTGAATATCTGGATAGCAGACACGGGTTCACATCTGGCCGGACTGGGTTCAGCTCCCGGCCAACGCGATGCGAATAAAGACGGTGTGGTCATTCACCCCGGGCTGTTTAATCAGGAACTGCCCTGCCGGACCCTCACCCATGAAGTCGGACATTATTTGGGTCTTTTTCATATGTGGAACCAGGATGGATCCTGTGAAGATAATGACTTTATCGAAGATACACCCGTTCAGGCCTATCCTTATTACGACTGCCCACAAGAAGAACGAATCACCTGTGGATCAGCAGATATGTTTATGAATTTTATGGATTACACCCATCGGGATTGCATGTTCTTTTTCACCCCGGGACAAATTTCCAGGATGGAAAAAATTCTGTCGATGCACCGATCACAGCTTATTTTTACCAAAACCGAATGTGACCCTGAGAAAAATGTATCGGATTTTATATTGTACCCCAATCCGGTCTCCGATGGTTCCGTAACCCTCCGGTTTCAGAATGACGACCTGGTATACCTACATATCCAAATCTATAGTGTAAGTGGAAAACTGATTTACGCACTTCATCGTTGGAAGCAAAAACAACTCAAATTGGATCTTCCGTCCCTTCGTTCGGGTCTTTATATCATCGCGGTCAACGGCGTGGCAAAAAAATTGTGTTTCTCCTGGGAAATCTGAAGCTCCAGCTTCGGGCTTTGAGCTGAAAATTTATCTGCCCGAAAAACAACCAAAAAAGGCCTCCATGCGATATGAAAGCCTTTAATTTGATATGAATGGAAGAAGATTTACATTAATCTACATTGTCGTGTAAATAAGGACTATTTCGTCTGATCTCGGGTTCGTCATCTTCCTGCTGATAATTCCAGGTAGGACCTTCATCGTATCCCGAATCGACCGGATCATCCAGATGTACTCGTCGTCGTTTATACGCTGGAACATTTTCGAGTTCGACCACATTTTTGTGAGCATACATTTTCTTTTCATCCAATCTGGATGGCTCGAAACCCTGCTGTCCGATGGACGTATTCCGGGGCATAGAGGGTGTATCATCGACGAAAGGTTCTCCACGTCCATTGTACCCTCCGGCGATGGTATCAATGGTCTGCTCCTCCGCAGAATCCTCAGACACTATCGTGGGAGAACCACCTGTGGTTACTTCAAACTTGATTCTTCTCTGTACAGGAGTGGGTACTGAAGGTGTAGAGGCCACCGTTTGCTCGCGTATTGGTTCCTGCACGACCGTGGTTGCTTTTCCAGGTTCCGAAGTCGCAGATTTCTTGCGATTAAATCCGGTCGCTATGACCGTCACACAAATTTGCTCCCCCAGAGACTCATCGTAACAATTCCCCCAGATCAGATTGGTGTCATTCCCTGCTTCTGCCTGAACGAATTCCGTTACCTCAAAGATTTCATCCATGGTAATTTCCTTGGTTCCCGAGGCGATATTGAGCAGGATGTC
>CALEIL010000064.1 GCA_937876435.1 uncultured Bacteroidota bacterium | reverse complement strand
GCTTACCTCGGCTTTGAAGGACGAAAATATGATGGCCCGGGTCCAGGCGCTGAATATTCTCCAGTTGATGGGGGATAAGGCCCAACCTGCGTTGACAGCCGCCAAAGCCCTGATTCCGACGGATCCTGAGAACAGGGATTACGACGTACGTGCGGCGATTGGCCTGGTAGAGGAACTCGAAAATTAGAAAAATAGTAGTCCGTGCCGTCTGAAATTTTTTAAATAACCTACGATGAAAAAACTGACGTATGAGGTGGTTTAATCCTATCGCTGGATGGGTGTTTTTATTTTTATTATCGGCTGTTGCAGGATTTTCCCAACCGGTGGACAGACCCAATATGATCCTGATTATTGCGGACGACGTGGGATGGAATGATCTGGGGTGTTATGGAAATGAAGCGGTCAGTACGCCCCATATGGACCGGATTGCGGGTGAGGGAATCCGGTTTGATAATTTTTTTCTAACGACCAGTTCCTGCAGTCCCAGTCGGTGCAGCATCATTTCGGGGCGGTACCCGCACAATACCGGTGCCCCCGAACTGCACATGCCTCTGCCTTTAGAAGTGGCGATTTTTCCGGAGTTATTACAAACCGCCGGTTATTTCACCGGCCAGGCGGGCAAATGGCACCTTGGGGACGCAGCGAGAAAAGGGTTTGACGTCATTTATGACAAGGGGAAAGAAAATGGATTGGGCGGGGAAGATAAATGGATTCCTCTGCTTCAGGAACGTCCCCGGGACAAGCCGTTTTTTATGTGGTTTGCATCGTACGATGCTCACAGACCCTGGGGTGAGAACGAATTCAGCGGCACTGCCGACCCCGGCGAGGTGAGTCCGCCTCCTTTTCTGGCTGACGCCCCTGCCACCAGAAAAGATCTGGCTGATTATTATGACGAAATCACACGATTGGACCATTTCATCGGTCAGGTGGAGAAAGAGCTCGAACGACAAGACGTGTCGGAAAACACCGTTCTGATCATCATGTCCGACAATGGCCGACCTTTTCCGCGGTCCAAAACCCGGATGATGGACAGTGGTTTGAAATCTCCTTTTATTGTCAAATGGCCGGAGGGCATCAAGCGTCCCGGTCAGGTGTGTCCTGGCCTGGTCAGTGCCATCGATATCGCTCCTGGTTTGTTGGAACTCGGTGGGGTGGAGCCTCCGGCGGGATTCCAGGGGAAAAGTTTTATACCCTTGTTGTACAATCCGGACCAGGATTTCCGGGAGTATGTTTTTGGCGAGCACAACTGGCACGATCAGGAGGCCCACGAAAGAATGGTTCGCACGCGGGATTTTTTGTACGTCTACAATTCACGACCCAATGGAAGCAATAACGGACCGGCGGATTCCAACAGGAGTTCTTCGTTCGGGGACCTAAAGGATCTTCGGGATTCCGGAAAACTGTCCGCCGCTCAGGCCGAGGTGTTTATGACGCCCCGTCCGGAGGAGGAATTGTATGATGTCAGAAAGGACAGGTGGCAACTGGTCAATCTGGCCTCTGTTCCGGAGTATCATTCCCGGTTAGAAAATTTGAGGCAAATATTAAGTCAATGGAGGGACGACACCCACGATTCCACCCCGGATCATCTGACCGGGGACTGGTACGACCGGGAGACCGGTGAAGCATTGGACGTCGAACGCGTACGAGGAGAAATGCCGGGAGGAGCGGAAGCAGTACGGACGACGGGAAAGGGACCGTTTTGAATAATTTTGAATTTGGAATGGTGAATTTTGAATTGGTGTCCGTCCCTGAGGACAGGCGGCTGTTGCGATACCTGAACGAGGGTGTGAGATGTTGAGTCGTTTTGCCGGAGCCGGGAACCGGAGGCCAAAATCCGGATCATTTATTTTTGTCGGAGCTGGGGCTCCAACTTCCCAGGCATTCGTATTTCCTCATTACTTATCCCTGTGTGAACAACCTTGAGTAGTGATTTTCCAGATGTTTGCGCATCGCGTTGCGGAATGAGTCCACGGTTCCGCATTCGAGTTCCCGGATCAGGTCCATGTGGGACATGTAGTCGACGTTTTCAGAGGAAGCGATGATGTGATTGTCGTAAGCGTATTGGAAGGAGGGGAGCAATAGACTCTGGAGACGGCTCAGGGTGTTATTACCCGTGAGTTCGTATAATTTTCCATGGAAAGCGATTTCGTAATCCACCTCAAATACAGATTGATTGGAAGCGGGCTCGTCGCCCACGATTTTTTTCAGTTCAGCTATATCGGCGCGTGTGGTGCGCATAAAGACCAGGTCGGACATTCCGACTTCCAGGACGAGTCTGAGTTCAAATATTTCCCGGAGTGTTCCCTGATCCAGGATTTGGGGGACGAAGGCCTTTTCTATCAATTGAAAGAGGTCGGGAGAGGCAACGATCGATCCGCGGTTGGTCCTGGAGTCGATAATACCCATCGCTTTGAGCCTGTTGAGGGCTTCGCGGATGACCGTTCTGCTGACCCCCAATTCTTCCCCGAGCTCTTTTTCGGTGGGAAATCGGCTTCCTGCCCTGGTCTCCGATTTGATCAGGTGATCCAGTAGTTTTTTCTCGGTCAATTCGACTAAGCTTTTCTTACTCATCATCGTATTGTTTGCACAAAACTAATGCTTTCGGTAAAAATAATGGTCACTGGACGTGCAATCCATATGCAATCAGTGAGGAATGTAACCAAAATATTACCCTATTTACAAATATGTTGTTTTTCATCCGTTTATTTTCTATATTTAAATCCGTCAACCGGGTATAATTTGGCTTTGATTTTGACCGGGTACAGGTCACGTGATTCCTTTCAGATTGTTGAATTGATGGGCTGTCCATCCAAAATGACTCCGCCATGAACTATCAGTTTATTTTTGCCATCGTCCTTCTTACGACCTGGTCCTGTTCCCGTCAGATGTCGTTGTCCAACAGTGCCGGGGAGCGGGGCATCGGTGATCTGAAGGATCTTTTCGTGGCTGCTGACCAACCCGGCGTGGAATGCTACCGCATCCCATCTCTGATCACCGCGCCCAACGGGGATGTGATCGCCGCGATTGATGAGCGGGTACCCGGATGCGCCGATCTCCGGGGAAGCCGGGATATCAACATCGTGGTTCGAAGAAGTACGGACAACGGGGATTCCTGGTCCGGCATTGAGACCGTGGTTGATTTTCCGGAAGGGCAGTCTGCGTCGGATCCTTCGATGATCGTAGATAAAGAAACGGGGGATATTTTTCTTTTTTACAACTACATGGATCTGGACAAAGAAAAGGACGTATATTATCTGCACGTGGTGCGGAGTGGTGACAACGGCCGGACCTGGGGGGAGCCCGTTGATATTACCGGTCAGATTTCCAAACCTGAATGGCACGACGATTTTAAATTTATCACTTCGGGACGTGGAATCCAGACGAAGGAGGGGTGGTTGCTCCATACCCTCGTCAATCTGCAAAATGGACTCCATATATTCGGCAGCCGGGATCACGGCGAAACCTGGTTTCTGATCGACACCCCCATCGAGGTTGGGGATGAATCCAAAATCGTGGAGCTCAGCAATGGGGACTGGATGATCAATTCGAGGGTGAATCAGGGTGGCAGGAGGTATTTGCATTTTTCCAGTGATCAGGGCAGGACCTGGCTGAGTCGAGAGGCGGTGGATCTGACCGACCCCGGAAACAACGCCGGGATCATCAATTATACTCTTCCCCGCGAGGGCGTTGAGAACCCCGTATTGCTGTTTTCCAATACCAATTCGGCCACTGATCGAGAGAATCTCACTATCCGGATAAGCGAGGATGACGGCCAGTCCTGGTCGGACGGGAAAACCATTTATGCGGGATCGGCGGCGTATTCCACGTTGACCGTCCTCGAAAACGGGCAAATTGGTTTGTTTTTTGAGAGGGATGATTACAGTAAGAATACCTTCGTGAAGTTTGATATACAATGGCTTTTTGAATAAGGAGAGGGCGCCTGGGCCGCTCCACGGCCCAGGCTGTTGGCTCATGGTCCGCGGAGCGACCCATGAGTTGGTCGGCTACGCCGGTTTGTGCGCTTC
>CALEIL010000063.1 GCA_937876435.1 uncultured Bacteroidota bacterium | reverse complement strand
GATTGAGGCTCATTGAGAATCGGGGTGCTCAACATTGACCCAAATATGCCACCATTGGTGATGGTGAATGTTCCACCAGTCATTTCTTCCAGACTGAGTTTACCATCCCTGGCTTTATCGGCCAGTTCTTTGATTTTGTTCTCAATCTGATGAAATGCCAGGGATTCCACATTGTGGACGGGAGGAACCACCAGGCCGTTGGGCGTTGAAATAGCGATCGAAATATCGACGTAATCGTGATAGACCAGGTTTTCATCCTCTATCCTGGCATTGACGTCGGGCATTTCCTGAAGTGCCACCGCACAGGCTTTGGCGAAAATGGACATGAAGCCCAGTTTGATGCCATATTTTTCCACAAATTTTTCCTGATACGTCTTGCGGAGCTTCATAATCTCCGACATGTCCGCTTCATTGAATGTGGTCAGCATCGCCGTATTGTTCTTGGCTGAAACGAGCCTTCGGGCAATGGTGCGCCGCATGCGGGACATCTTCTCTACACGTTCTTCCCTCGAAAAGGGAGTGGATTGGATGCCGGGACCAGCTTCCTCAGGATCTGATTTCGTTGATTTTTCTGGTTGCGCCGGGGTTTTGGTTTCTGTGCTTTTTACCGCACTTTCCGCATCAGCTTTGGTAATCCGACCCTCTTTTCCGGTTCCTGCCACCGAGGATGGATCGATCCCTTTTTCATCCAGGATTTTATGAGCAGCCGGGGAAGGATGCCCCGAAGCGTATGATACTTTGTCCGATTCTTTTTCAGAAGGGGACGGTTCTGTCGGTTTTTCTTCCGATCCAGCTTTAGATTCTTCCGGTTCTGCCGGACTGGTCCCACCCTTATCGGAGGATCCTCCCTGGGGAGCTTCCACTGAGGTATCAATTTTGGCCACCAATGCTCCGATTTCGAGGTCATCCCCTTCAGCGGCGACGTAAATCAATTGACCACTCGCTTCAGAAGGAAATTCCAAAGTGGCTTTGTCGGATTCAAATTCGCAGATCGCTTCATCCATGTGTACGTATTCACCGTCCTCTTTCAGCCAGGCTGACAGGGTGACTTCTGTAATCGATTCTCCTATGGTCGGTACTCTAAGTTCAACTATGCTCATGATCCTGTTTGAAAATTATTCTGATTTAAAGTAAAATTATAAAAATTTCATGGATTGACCTATTTATAGAAATATCTGCTGTGGTTAATAGGTTACGTTCATCGCAAATGTGCTCTGTTTCCTGAATATTAACTTCGATTCATTTTGGAAGGTATAGTTCTCTCCCAGCACCCAATGTACCGTTGTCTTCTGCTGCGATACCATCGATTTTTTTTGACTGTAAACCTTCAAACTCTGCAGTTGATTGCCATCCTTTACAAAGGAAATCTTTTGCACCGGCGCCCTGGGGTTATCGATAGTATAGGTAATCAACCGCAATCCGGCACTGTCCTTTACGCTGGTTTGTACCAGGTCTGCCCAACGGGGAGTAGCTACATCAAATTCTTTCAGGGTTTCCAGGTCGTTCCGGATATTGTAATCCTGAAATTGTCTGGTTTCCGATTCCCGGGAATTGACCTGGATAGTTTTTGTGACTGATACCACGCTATCCTGGCTACTGGTCATAAAAACTGAATCCACTATCTTGTCCAGGCTGATTAGATTTGTTTCAAAGTGGGCTGCTTCTTCCTGATCGATGCAACCTGTCGTAATAAAAGACACGATTCCCAGAATGAGTCCCGCCCCAAGGATTGACCGTCTGTTCTTTATTTTAATGTACCAATACATCGCCTGTCATTTCATCTGGTGTAGGAAGGCCCATCAACGTTAGAATAGTGGGGGCTAAATCACCAAGTTTGCCATCTGATATTTCTGAAAACTCTGGTGTACGGTCCAGATAAAATATAGGAACAGGATTCATAGTATGAGCCGTATTGGGGCTTCCGTCCTCGTTGATCATATAATCAGAATTTCCGTGATCTGCAATGATTAGGATAGAGTAACCCTCGGCCAGTGCCACTTCACACACCTCCCGGGCACAGGCGTCAACGGTCTCTGCAGCTTTTATAGCGGCCTTAAAATCACCCGTGTGCCCCACCATATCAGCGTTTGCAAAATTGAGGCAAATAAAATCCGGCTTGTTCAATCCGATGTCTGCGATGATACTGTCCGTGATGCCCCGAGCGCTCATCTCAGGTTGTAAATCATACGTAGCCACCTTCGGAGAATGGATCAATATCCGATTCTCATTTTCAAAGGGTATTTCGCGTCCGCCCGAAAAGAAAAAAGTCACGTGTGGGTATTTTTCGGTTTCGGCAATTCTGAGTTGTGATTTGCCTTGAGAAGCAAGGTGCTCACCAAGAGTATTGCGGATATCGTCTTTATCATATACGACGTGGATTCCGGCAAATGAATGATCGTACCTCCCCATGGTCACCATATACAAATCCAGCGGTTCCATCTTTTCTTCCGGATAAGGTACCTGGGTGAGCGCAGAAACAAGTTGTCTGGGACGATCGGTCCTGAAATTGACGAAAAATACCGAATGCCCGGTTTGGATAGTACTGAGCGGGACCCCGCGTTCATCTGTTATCACGATGGGTTTGATAAATTCGTCCGTTATATCCTGATCGTATGATTTCTGCACGGCAGTGATGGGGTCGGTTTCTTTTGCACCTATTCCGTGGACCATCATATGGTAGGCTTCTGCGATCCGATGCCATCTGTTGTCCCGGTCCATAGCGTAATACCGGCCAATGATAGAAGCGATCTGCGCTTGTTTCCCACGGATGTGGTTTTGGAGCGTTTGCAGATATTCGATTCCTCCTTTGGGATCTGTATCGCGGCCATCCAGGAAGCAATGGATATATACCTGGAGGCCGGCATCTGTCAATACATCAATGGCTGCCAGAAAATGATTAATATGCGAATGAACACCCCCGTCGGAGAGCAAACCCATCAAAT
>CALEIL010000062.1 GCA_937876435.1 uncultured Bacteroidota bacterium | reverse complement strand
ACAAGGGTGTAACTCGGGATGTAGGCGACAGATATTTGAGGCACAATATGGGTGGGAATACTTCGACCCGTCATCGACGCCCCCTGGCACTGATTTATGTTCAAAAATTTGAGACCAAATCCGATGCATTGAGGTTTGAACGATACACAAAAACTTTAGAAGGAGGTAGTGAGCTTCATTCCTCGCTCAAAAGTTTAGATATTTTGAACAACAATGGGTTGTTGAATTATCCGGGATTGGAAGATTGACAGGAACAAAAAGTAATTGCTTATCTGGTGTTTTCGGTAAGTAGGATTCATAATCCTGAGGTCGCCCGTACGGGCTCACGCTACAAAGGCCACCCCAAGAGGGTGGCCTTTTGTGTTTCATAACTCAGGGATATGTATTACTTCTACGTTTTATACAGTCTGAAAGATGGAAATCTCTACAAGGGTGTAACTCGGGATGTAGGCGACAGATATTTGAGGCACAATATGGGTGGAACTACTTCGACCCGAAACCGTCGACCATTTGTACTGATCTACGTTCAAAGATTCGAGGATAAATCCGAGGCTTTAAAATTTGAATATTTCACGAAAACATCGGAAGGTGGTGCAGAGCTGAGGTCGAAACTTATCAGATTGGGAATAATAGATGTTCAGGGAGTAATTAACGTGGAGAAAGAAGGCTAGGAATTGATTTAAAAGCTGAATACCTGCTGACCTCTGGTGGTACGGCAGACAGGGAGTGCCAAGCCCAGGTGGTCGCCCGTACGAGCTCACGCTACAAAGGCCACCCCAACAGGACGGGCCTTTTGTGTTCCATACCTTCCGAAGTTTGTCAAACCTCTACTTAGAGTTTTCATGTTTGGTTTTTATTCCTAATTTACACGACGGACTCGATGAATCACGAATCCGGGATTTCCATAGAAGTCCAAAAAATTTTATAATCAGGAAAGCACACCTTCGCCGATGCTGTTAGAGCAAATTCTTGTTCATCCGGAAACCCACGATCCTCTTCAGGTCGATTGGAGTAAAAAGAATATTTCCATGGATTCCAATGACAAATATCAAACGGGGTTTGTGGAAAATGTGCTCTATATATTGCCTTCAGAACCCGGCAAATTACACTCCTCTGATATTCATCAGGGGCATCATACCGATTTCGATTACCTGGATCATTACCAGCGCGATGCAGAAGTGTTCGATTATTTCAAAACCATGCCGGGAAAAGCGGATCAGGAGGAGCGCCGGAGACTGGATCAAATGATCATCCGGTCTATTCCGGAGAACGCCAGCTCTATCCTGGACGTAGGATGTGGAAACGGTTGGCTGGCCAAAGCCATGACCGATGAGAAAACCAGCGTCATTTCTATGGATATTTCCAGCCGCAATCCCGTAGAAGCGCTTAGGCTTCATCCTCATCCGCGACATGAAGCAATTATCGCCGATGTTTTTCATTTGCCTTTCAGGGAAAATTCTCTGGATTGCATTGTGGCATCCGAAATTATGGAACACGTTCCAGATCCTGGTTTGTTTATCCAAAAATTGCTCTTCGTGCTCAGGCCAGGTGGTAAATTAATCGTGACAACCCCGTACAATGAACAAATCCAATACCACCTGTGTGTTCATTGCAACCGGCCAACACCCTCCCATGCCCACCTCCATTCCTTCAATGAGGAAAATATATCGAAGTTGATTCCGCAGGGTATTCAGGATTGGAAAATTCGCACCTTTTCCCACAAGTACATGATCAAGAGCAGGATGTATTTGCTCATGAAATATTTTCCCTTTTCGGTCTGGCAGACCACAGACAAACTCGCCAACAGAATTTGGAACCGACCGATGCGTCTGATGCTGGAAATGATCAAGTGAGGTTCCGGATCGAGAAAATCAATTTAGATTTTGGCGAATGGATATTTGGGGAAATGTGGCGTTTTGGAAAATTATTATTAATTTAGGGAACGTTAACGGTGAAACAATGCCGGATTCCGGAGGATGCAACTCGAAATGATCCGTAGTCTGGGGTCTGGGAATAAGAAGTAATAAACTATAGATTTGATGGAATCCTTACTGGCAGCCAATAGAATAAATACCTCCAATCGCGGGTCGTTCTTTTTTCCTTTTCTGATTGCTTTCCTTATGCCTGTTATCCTTTTTTCTCAGGAAAATAAGATGAACGTGCTATTCATCATCTCCGACGACCTGACCACTACTGCTCTTTCCTGTTATGAAAGCACCCAATGCCAAACTCCGAATATTGATCAGTTGGCCTCGGAAGGTACCCGATTTACCAGGGCATATTGCCAGTATCCGGTTTGCGGACCATCGAGGGCTTCGATGATGTTTGGATATTATCCCAGTGCGACAGAGACCTATGGTTACGTAAGCGGCCGGGAAAACGTAGGACCCGATCGTCTTTCCTGGCCTCAGTTTTTTAAGGAAAAAGGCTATTTCACAGCACGGGTCGGGAAAATATTTCACATGGGATCGGTCGATATCCTGCTGGGCAGGAATGGACAGGATGATTCTGTCTCGTGGACCGAAAGGTACAACAGTCCGGCTCCCGAAGTCCATGCCCGGGGTGAAAGTGAACTGGTGCAGAAAAATCCGTACGGTCTGAAACAGGTTCCCAAAGCCAAAAATACGAATGGCGGGAATCTGATGAACATCGTCAAAACGGAGGAGGATGAGATTCAGACCGATGCTCAGACAGCGGACAAAGTCAGTGAACTCATCCGAAAACACAAGGACGAACCCTTCTTTATAGCGACTGGATTTTTCCGTCCACACGTCCCATTTGTGGCACCCAAATCCTATTTTGAACCCTATCCACACCAGCAGATGGTCTTGCCTCCGCAAGTGATCAATGACTGGGATGATATTCCGGAGCAAGGCATCAATTATGTGACCAGCGTCAATGGGCAGATGTCTGAAGAACAGGAGCAAAAAGCCATGGCGGCCTATTATGCCACCACTTCATTTCTGGATGACCAGGTAGGAAAGGTTTTGAACACCCTTCGGGAGGAAGGCCTGGAGGACAATACCATCGTCATATTCACCTCCGATCATGGATACTTACTGGGCGAACACCGATTTTGGATGAAGGTCAGCCTGATGGAAGAGTCAGCCAGGGTACCCCTGATCATCAAGGTCCCTGGACAGCAACCTGCGGTATGCCATTCGCTGGCAGAACTCATCGATCTGTACCCCACCATCGCTTCCCTGGCCGGATGGGATCCTCCGTCCAATCTTCAGGGCCAAAATCTGGCACAAGCGATAGAAGATCCGGAGCACCGGGTACGGGATTTTGCTTTTTCCATATCCCAAAGAAATGGCATTATGGGGTATTTGATCCGAACACCGAAATGGGCCTATATCCAATACGGTGAACATTCCGAACACGGAAACGAATTGTACGACATGGAATTCGATCCCGGTCAATTCAATAACCTTGCGCTGCATCCTGAATTTGAAACCGTCGTTGCCAACATGCAAAAAAATTTGGCGTCTAAATTGGAAGAGGTGAAGAATAATGACTTGTGATCTTTATTTTACCCATGATTTATTTGGTCAAAATGTCCTTGAAAAATGTAAAACCACCTATATGAAAAAAAATTTATCCTCGTTGTTCGGAATTCAATGTTCGGTCAGGAATATCACATCCGCAAATGGATGGTCAGCAATCGTCTTGCTCTGTTTCCTGGCTTTTCTCCCGGCCTGTTCCACACAGAAGGGAGCCATGGTCCAATTGGAAGGGGCCCGTCCGGTAATTGATGCAGCAAACTACCCCACTATACAGGTGGCGATCGATGCCTTGCCCGATGAAGGAGGAATCGTTCAGATCCCCCCAGGAACCTTCCGGATTGACCGACCACTCAGGGTGTATTCCGGAGAAGTATATTTGAAGGGCTCTGGTTCATCCACCCATATAATCAATGAAGATAAAACCGGGCAGCCTGCCCTGATTCTATCTGCTGACACGACGGATTTGTCGGGTAAAGATCCCCTGTGGCGCGTCCAGGTGTCCGATATTAGGATATCAGGCAATGAAAATTCTGGCCACGGGATATTGGCGAGGTATATCAATGAAATATTTATTACCGGAGTGACGGTTAATTACCACGGGAAGGATGGGATCAGACTGGATCATTGCATCGAAAATCCCAGGGTGACGCAAAATCAAATTACCTACAATAAAGCCGTAGGACTCAATATCCTCGGAGGCCACGATATCGTGGTCAACGCCAACCAATTTGAAGAAAATGGGGATGCACTACACTGCACCGACGGGTTCAATCTTGCGATGAGTGGTAACAACCTCGATGATCATATCCGGCACGGAGTTGTCATCGAAAACACCTATGGATCGGTGTTGTCCGGTAATATGATCGAAGAATGCAATGGGACGGGGATCATTCTGGACAGGGATTGCTATGGAATCAATATAGGTGGAAACGTAATTGCACACAATGGATTGGGGGTCGATCTCAAGGACGCGCATGGCATCGCAGTCAGTGCCAATACGTTCACAATCAATCAGGAGCATGGGTTGTTGATCCGCTCAGGAAGCGGTCGTATCACGGTAAGTGGGAACAGTTTTTCGGACAGCTTCATAGGGGATGACCATGTGAAAAGGCGGGCCAATGACTTGTTGGCGGCCGGCATCACCCTGGATGGCTGCTCGGAGATTCTGATATCTTCCAACATGTTTTCCGGAATTCACCCGGGGAAAGCACTTACCCTGAAGTCCAGCCCCCAGGACGTGAAATTCGATGGGAATATGATTGTCGATTCGGAAAGCGATCACGAACTGCTGGAAAATGGCTCTACCAGGTCCAATCGGGTCATCGAAGGAAGGTAGCAGTTTTTCAAATACTCAGGTAGAATGAAGGGCTAAACAAACGGTTATTTTATTATTTCCGTTGACAAAATCCCATGAATGGGGATGATCTATAATAAAGCGAGCAATTTGACCGGATTTCTCACTGGTTTTCAACAGCACCAAAAACTGAGTGTACAAATGCCTTTGCCACAGAATTTATTTGTAATATTGGGATGATTTTTTTGAAGAAAGGCGGTCATGGTCCAACCCTATCGATGATTCATATAAAATACATCTTGCTGTTTGCATGGGCATTCATTCAATTATCCTGTACCGGCAGCCCACGCGGTACCAACTGGTCCCACTATCTGGGTGGAGCCGATCGTAATCATTATTCGACCCTTGATCAGATCAGACCTGAGAATGTATCCAGGCTTGAAATAGCCTGGGAATACCGGACAGGGGATTCGGGGCAGATGCAATGCAACCCACTGATCATCGACGGGAATTTGTTCGCCACGACCGCTGTGAATGAAGTCGTTTGTCTCAATGCCCGCAATGGGAAGTTGAAATGGCGTTTTGCCGCGTCTCCTCACAAATCAACCCTGGTCAACAGAGGAGTATCTTATTGGCAAAATCGAGATGATCGCCGGATATTCACCACCTACAACGATTCACTGTACGCGCTGGACTACTACACCGGGCAGCGAATCGGGGATTTCGGTCTCAATGGTGGGGTGAGTCTGAAGTCCGGATTGGGTGAAAGCGTGGGCGACAAAGATCGGAAGAGCACACGTCTGAACTCCAGTC
>CALEIL010000061.1 GCA_937876435.1 uncultured Bacteroidota bacterium | reverse complement strand
GGGAGGCCAACGAGCGGGAGCAACAATTTCTGCCTGATTATATGGAAAAAGCCTTCGCTGAGGCTTCCATCGTCGGAGACGGGCCTTCAAGGCCTTTGGTGAAATCTTCCTCTACCGTATTGGACGTTGAAACACCGCCTTCTCCGGGGAGCCTGTTCAATCCCTATTTGCTATTTTGGGCAGTAGCCATCGTCGGCATCTTGTTGACATTCTTTGGTCATAAAAAAGGCCGTCTCTTTATCGGACTGGATCTTGCCTTGTTCGGCATGTTGGGCATGGTCGGCTGCGTGATCGTCTTTCTGTGGTTTTTTACCGACCATTCTGCGACAGCCTACAACTGGAACATCCTTTGGGCTTTTCCGCTCCACTTGGTTCTAGTATATGGCTTGATGCAGAAATACCCGGACGAATGGGTCAAAAAGTACCTCTTTTTTGCCTTGATCATGGCAGATGCCGCAGTGGTATTCTGGATTCTTGGTTGGCAGTCTTTTCACCCCAGTGTGCTTCCTTTGCTCCTCCTCATTATCCTTAGAACCAACTACCTCTACTACAACTTGGACAGGTTAAAGACGCTCCAGCGAAACCTTTCCAGGAAGTAAACTTTTTTACCATGGGAAGGCGTTAGTCATAGGTAGCATCAAGATAACTATGGGATTCAGATTAGAATCAGACTATAAACCTACCGGTGATCAGCCGACAGCCATCAAAAGTTTAGTAGAAGGGGTCAACAACGGCGAGCCCGCCCAGGTACTCCTCGGGGTAACGGGCTCTGGCAAGACGTTTTCGATCGCCAACGTCATTCAGGAAGTGCAGAAGCCAACGCTGGTGCTAAGCCACAACAAAACGCTTGCGGCACAGCTTTATGGTGAATTCAAGCAGTTTTTTCCCAACAATGCCGTTGAGTATTTTATCTCCTACTACGATTATTATCAGCCGGAGGCTTACATTCCTTCCAGTGGCGCTTATATTGAAAAAGACCTTTCTATTAATGAAGAAATAGAAAAGCTGAGGCTAAGCGCGACCTCAGCCTTGCTCACAGGACGCCGGGATGTCATTGTGGTAGCCTCTGTATCCTGCATTTATGGTATGGGAAACCCCGAAGATTTTAAAACCGGTATCATCCGGATTCATGAAGGGAAAATTCAGACTCGGAACAGTTTCCTGCACCAATTAGTCGGCAGTCTGTATTCCCGGACCGAAAATAAATTTGACCGGGCCACTTTCCGGGTACGGGGTGATACGATCGATATCAATCTTCCTTACGTGGACTACGGCTATCGTGTCACATTTTTCGGCGACGAAATCGAAGAGATCGAACGCCTCGAAATCGAAACCGGAAAAAGCATCGAACGGCTGGAGCACGCGGCGATCTTCCCTGCCAATCTGTATCTGGCTCCCAAGGAGCGGATGAATCAGATCATCCGGGAAATCGAGGACGAATTGTTTGAACAGGAACGATATTTTCAAGCCGACGGTCGCCATTTCGAAGCGAGCAGGATCCATGAACGCGTCACATTTGACATCGAAATGCTCCGGGAGCTGGGGTATTGTAACGGGGTGGAAAACTACTCCCGGTTTTTTGACGGACGAGTTCCGGGTAGCAGACCGTTTTGCCTGTTGGACTATTTTCCGGACGATTACCTGACCGTGATCGATGAGAGCCACGTGACGCTTCCGCAGATTCGTGGTATGTGGGGCGGAGACCGCGCCCGCAAAATGAACCTGGTCAATTTTGGATTTCGCCTGCCGTCGGCGATCGATAACCGGCCCCTGAGTTTTGAAGAATTTGAAGAGGTCACCAATCAGATCGTATACGTCAGCGCCACGCCGGCGGAATACGAACTCGAAAGGACCGGCGGGGTGATCGTGGAACAGGTGGTTCGTCCAACCGGTCTCCTGGATCCACCCATCGAGGTGAGACCCAGTTACAACCAGGTCGACGACCTACTCGATGAAATCGATAAAAGAATTCAGATCGGTGAGCGCGTATTGGTCACTACCCTGACCAAGCGGATGGCAGAAGAGCTGACCGATTATATGCAAAAACTCGATATCAAATGCCGGTACATCCACTCTGAAGTCGATACGATGGAACGCGTGGAGATCCTGCAGCAGCTCCGGTTGGGGATCTTTGACGTGTTGATTGGGGTCAATCTTCTCCGGGAAGGACTGGATCTGCCCGAAGTATCCCTGGTAGCCGTTATCGATGCCGACAAGGAGGGCTTTCTCCGAAACGAACGCTCCCTGACCCAGACAGCGGGTCGTGCTGCCCGAAATAGCAACGGACTTGTGATTTTTTATGCCGATAAAATCACGCGTTCGATGCAACAGACAATCGATGAAACCAACAGACGCCGGGCAAAACAAATCGAGTACAACGAGGAGCACGGAATAACCCCCACGACCGTGTCCAAAAGTAGGGAAGAAATTCTCAGCGCTCATTCCATCCTGGATATTCGCGGAAAGAAAGCATACGCCGGACCAGACGAAAATCAAACCCTGGCTGCGGATCCCATATTGGAATATATGAACAGGGATCAACTCGAGAAAGCCATCGCAGAAGCGGAAAAAAACATGAAGAAAGCCGCCAAAGATCTCGATTTTATTACGGCAGCCCAGTTCAGGGATGAAATGAAGTCGCTGAAGAAAAGGTTGTAAATATAGCCTTTTACTCTTTTAATTCCGGATGCCATCGCCGGATTGATTCAATGCCAATCAGATGAAATATCGATATTTTCAGACAGCCAGGCCATAGGCTCATGACCATTTTAACATTCATTCTAATTTAAGATCTTTTTAGATTTACTATATTAGTGGCATGTGATCTCTGAAGAAATTTTATAGTTTTCTGATTTTGAATTAATTAAACTACAAGTTTATGGTCAGGTATTTTCTACATTCGATTACCTTGTTCTTATTATTTTGCCCATTGCTCCTCATTGCGCAGGAACGCCAGATTCAGGGAACCGTGACGGATGACGACGGTCTGCCCCTGATCGCCGCCAACGTCCTGGTCGTCGAGTCAGGAACCGGAGCTGTCACGGATTTTAACGGAAAATATACCATCATGGCTTCCGAAGGTCAAACCCTGAGATTCTCTTACGTGGGGTACACATCACAGGATATCAACATCGAAGGCCAGAGTACGATCAACGTGGAACTTTCTGAAGGAAATCAACTAGACGAAATAGTGGTGACCTCACTGGGTCTGAATCGTACCAGCAGGCCATTGGGGTACTCCATCGAAGAAATCAAGGGAAGAGACCTGGAACTCGCGGTGGATGACAACATACTGAATTCCCTTCAGGGGAAGGCCACTGGAATGTTGATTACCGGGAGTGGTGGTGGACCCGGTGAATCTGCCCGGATTATCATCCGGGGGATCAATTCCCTCGATCCCAATGCGAACAATCAACCATTATTTGTGATCGATGGAGTCCCGATCGACAATTCCACGTACACGGTAGGAGCCGGAGGGGGACCCAGGAACCATTCCAACCGGATGGGCGACATCAATCCCGATGATATCGAATCGATGAGCATCCTTAAGGGTGGAGCAGCAACGGCGTTGTATGGCGTGAGAGCTGCCAATGGGGCCGTTGTCATATCGACGAAAAAAGGGGTCGGCGGGGGCCTGAAGGTGGATTTGAGTTCCTCCTATGGTTTCGAGAATATCGGCAAATACCCCGAAACCCAGGATAAATTTACGCAAGGCCACAAAGGAGTTTACGATCGAAATTCATTCTGGCCCAGCTGGGGATCGACCGTGCAGGAAGCTCGATCGCAGGATCCTTCCCATCCCGCGGAGATTTATAATAATTATAAGAACGGATACCAGCAGGGTCATAAATGGCGTCACACCTTGTCGATGGCGGGTGGGAACGACCAATCTACGTTTCGACTTTCCTTGTCCAATCTCGATCACGTGGGAGTCATACCTTTTTCCGATTACCACAACCTGTCCGCCCGCTTCAACGGCTCGGTTCAGGCCACCGAAAAAATAAGGATTAACGCTGGAATCAATTACGTGAATTCCGGAGGTGACCGGGTCAATGCAGACCGTTATAATGAAAGCCTGACGTACTGGGCCCCGCGCAGGGATGTGATGGATTTTGAGTTTCCGGACGGTACGATGAAAGGGTATCGAAATGACGGAAAAGTGGGGAATAATCCGGTGTATGGAGCGAAGACCAATAAATATACCGATGATGTGGATCGCTACATCGGCCATTTCAATCTGATGTACGATGTGAATGACTGGTTCCAGATCCGATACCAGCTAGGACT
>CALEIL010000060.1 GCA_937876435.1 uncultured Bacteroidota bacterium | reverse complement strand
AATGAAGCCTTTTCCATTGATCGCTTTTCAAAACTAAACCCCCTCAACCATCTCAGCTTTCAGCTTTCAGCTTTCAACTTTCAGCTCTCAGCCTTATTCCTGACAATTTTATATATTGAGGCCGGTTAATCATCACAACCCGATCCTGCTATGACCTTCAAAACTTATATCGCACGGACTATATTACTGATAATCACTTCATTTTCAGGAGCCCTGGCCCAAACAATATCAGAAGAAGAAATCAAGATTACTTTCCCTGAACATACCGTGGAGTCCGTCCCGTATGAAGTCATTATCCAACAGGGAGAAGACTATTCAGGGCCGATAGAGATCAATATCAATGGGGAAGAAAAAGAGATCATCCTCAAAAACGGGCAGGGGTCTCTTGAACTCCTCGCCCAAAAAAACAACCCGGTGACCATCACCAGTCAGGGGCAAAGTTTTGAATACAATCCCAATCCAATCCCTCTGTGGTGGTCGATCGTACCTCCTCTGATGGCCATTCTGCTGGCATTGATTTTTCGGGAAGTGGTGACTTCCTTGTTTGCGGGCATTTTGTTTGGCTCCGTCCTGCTGGCTATCTTCGCCCATGGTCCGGCGGGTATCCTGTATGGGTTGATGAATACCATAGACACCTATATATTGCAGGCCCTCACTTCCAGTGGTCATATGTCCATCATTCTTTTTTCCATGTTGATCGGTGGAACGGTGGCCATCATTTCCAAAAATGGAGGTATGCAGGGCATCGTGGATATTATTTCCTCCCGGGCTAAAACCGCCAGATCGGGTCAATTGACCACGTGGCTTTTGGGGATCGTCATTTTTTTTGACGACTATGCCAATACCCTGGTGGTGGGAAATACCATGCGACCAGTGACCGACCGGCTGAGAATTTCACGGGAAAAACTAGCCTACATCGTCGATAGTACCGCCGCGCCGGTTGCTTCGATAGCATTCGTAACCACGTGGATCGGGGCAGAGCTTGGATATATTGAAAGCAGTATCAATGAGCTGGACACACTCAATGAGGGCGTATATACGGTCTTTCTTTCTTCGCTCCAATACGCATTCTATCCGATATTCACGCTTGTTTTTATATTGATACTGGCATTCCTGAACAGAGATTATGGCCCCATGTATGCCGCGGAAGTCAGAGCCCGTACGACCGGAGAGGTGTCTTCTACTCAAACCAGCACTCCCCTGGACAAGGATGATCTTTCGGAATTTACGACCAAAGCGGGGATCCGACCGCGATGGTACAACGCGGCCGTACCGGTCCTCATTATCATTTTCGGAACCATGGCGGGACTACTTTATACAGGATGGAATCCGGAAATATGGCGAAATCCGGACGCATCCTTTGGACTCAAAATATCGGAGACCATCGGTGCCTCAGACTCCTATCTCGCCCTGATGTGGTCTTCCCTGGCGGGATTGATCGTAGCAGCGATAATGACCGTGAGTCAACGGACCATGAAAATTGATGAGGTGATCGGTTCAGCCACCGGTGGATTTAAAACGATGCTGGCAGCTGTCATTATTCTGACTCTGGCCTGGAGCCTGGCGGAAATCACCGCAGTAATGCACACTGCAGATTTTTTGACCGGATTACTGGACGGCAATGTTTCCCCGGTATTTGTCCCCGCTATCACGTTTGTTCTGGCTGCCTTAATCGCATTTTCGACAGGTACGTCGTGGGGAACCATGGCCATTTTATACCCTTTGATCCTTCCTGCGTCGTGGATTATGACCGAATCAGCGGGATACGACTACACCGAAGCACTGGCTATTTTTCACAATGTGACCGCCAGTGTCCTGGCCGGCAGCGTACTCGGCGATCATTGTTCACCCATATCCGACACCACGATACTCAGTTCGCTGGCCTCATCCTGTCACCATATCGATCACGTACGGACCCAGTTGCCTTACGCTCTGACGGTCGGTGGGGTGGCCATTTTCATTGGAATAATTCCTGCGGCTTCCGGGATCTCTTCCTGGGTACTCTTTCCCCTGGGCATCCTGATGTTGTATCTTATCGTGCGATGGATGGGCAAGAAAATAACCATAAACAATGACGAATTGGGAAAACCGCATTACGAATGACGAGGCATTGACATGCCACGAATTGTTCGCTTTCTGATCATATCAAGCCTTTGGACTGTAGCGGCAACGCAATGCACCAGGTACTAAATTCAAATCAAATCCTGATCCCACAATACCTGCCCCCCGGCATAAATGACAGGCAGGCTCCTTCATACCACCCAAATATCGTTGACTTTTAGGATACCAACTTATTTACAGGCACGATAGCCTCTCAAGAATTTTTTCGTAATCGATTAAGGAAATATTTCGCATTGGCCAAAATTAAAATTATCTTCCATCTCTGAAAACGTATTATATATGAATGATTACGTGATTTGGCGGATCAAAAAAAGGGTTATAAGATATAATTTCTCTACATTAGATGCTCCTGAATTGGGTAGTCACAAACAAACTATATGAAAATGAAAAAAATAATGGGGCTACTGACCAGCCTGCTTATCCTGCCTGGCTTGCTGATCAGCCTGGACGCTTCAATCATCACTGACGGAGACCCGGCAAAACCACACATACTCATCTATACCAAAAACGGAGAGGGCTTCGTCCACAAAAATATTTCAAACAGCGTCATTGCCCTCAAGAAATTATTGGACGCCAACGGTATGAGCTACGAGGCCAGCGATGATCCGGCTTTGTTCACCAAAGAAAATCTGCAAAAATACGACCTCCTGATTTTTTCAAATACCAACAATGAAGCATTCGATACAGACATGCAACGACAGGCCTTTCAGGAATACATCCAAAACGGCGGTGGCTTCGTGGGAATCCATTCAGCGAGTGGATCGGAACGGAACTGGCCCTGGTTTTGGGCTATGCTCGGCGGAAAATTTTTACGGCATTCCAAATTTCAAACGTTCAATATCGTCAAAATCGATCCTGATCATCCATCGGCAACCCCCGTGCCGGAATATTGGGAACGATCGGACGAAAGCCATTATCTGACCGAATTGAATCCGGATATCCATATTATCCTCGCTACCGATCTTACCTCGATAGACGATGACAAAGCACACCAGGAATACCCAGCTAACACCTTTGGGAAATATTTCCCCGTCACCTGGTGCCATAGTTTCGACGGAGGTCACCAATGGTACACCTCTTTGGGACACAATCCGGAACACTACGATGACCCGGTTTTTATGAATCACATCCTCGGGGGGATACAATGGGTTCTCGAAGCCCGCTCCAATTAATTACTTAATCACAAATCTCCGTATTATGAAAAGAAGAAGTTTTATCAAAAACAGTGCATTGGGCACCGCAGCCACGCTGGTGGTTCCCCAGATTATTCCCGCCCATGTTTTGGGCAAAAATTCCCCCAACAATTTGATACAGGTCGCCCAGATCGGTTTTGGCAGGATCGCCCAGGGGCATGATTTGCCGGAGACGATCAAAAACATGGATTTGGCCCGGGTGGTAGCGGTAGCGGACGTGGATAGAAATAGAATGGAAATGGGGAAAAAGTGGGTCCAGGACTATTATACAGGAAAAAATAAAGGCGATGACTATATGAACGTCGCTACTTATCAGGATTACCGGGAAATGCTCGCTGACCCCTCGATCGACGCGGTGATCATCAGTACACCCGATCACTGGCACGCCCAGCCTGCCATGGAGGCTGCCCTGTCGGGAAAAGATATCTACCTGCAAAAACCCACCTCGCTGACCCTGGAGGAAGGAAGGATGATGAGCAATACGATGCACCGGACTGGAGCTGTGTTCCAGCTCGGAAGTCAGCAGCGGTCTATGAACCCCTGGCCTCAATTTAAAAAAGCCTGTGAATTGGTTCGCAATGGACGGATCGGTGACGTGGTGCGGGTCGAAGTAGGTCTGCCGGGCGATCCGGCGGGAGAGGAACAACCTCAAATGCCCATACCCCAGAATCTCGATTATGATATGTGGCTGGGATCTACTCCTGAAGTATATTATACCGAAAAACGGGTGCATCCACAGACAGATTTCTCCAGACCGGGCTGGTTGCGCTGCGAACAGTTTGGAGCCGGCATGATTACCGGTTGGGGAGTTCACCACATCGACATTGCGCACTGGGGCATGGGAACCGAATACACTGGCCCTATCGAAATGGAGGCTACCGCAGAGTTTCCCAAATCGGGCCTGTGGAACGTCCACGGAGATTTCAATGTAAAAGCCCGGTACGCCAACGGTGCAGAAATGGAGGTGTCGGGTAATTTCCCCAACGGCATCCGGTTTGAAGGGACCGAAGGCTGGATATTTGTCACACGGGGCAACGTACAGGTCACAGCATCGGATCCTTCAGGAGCTGCCTCCAAAGAAAGTCCTTTCCAGGCCAGTGATCCCGGGATTCTGACATCAGAGACCGGACCCGATGAAATTCATCTGTACGAAAGTCCGGAACAGCATCGAAACTGGCTGGAATGCATCAAATCCCGGGAACTGACGATTTCCCCGGCCGAAGTAGCACATCGATCATGCTCTGCCTGCCTGATCTACCATATCGCTATGAAAATCCCTGGTAAATTGTATTGGGATCCGATTAATGAACGATTCAAAAACAATGATATGGCCAATAAAATGCTGGCCCGTCATCAGCGTTATCCTTACGGAACGCATTATGCACAAAATCTTTTAAAACCTACTGCACCATGATTCGCTATTTCATCGCTATGCTCTTTATGACTACTTTGGCCGTATCATGCCAACAAACTGAAGATTCCACCACAAATTCAAATTCAACCACCCTGGCCACCATCATGACGCTGGATCCGGGTCATTTTCATTCCGCACTGGTTCAAAAAAATATGTACCCGGAAGTGGATTCCCACGCTTTCGTGTTTGCACCGGAAGGCGACGAGGTGAAGATGCATCTGGAAAAAATCGAACAATACAACAACCGGTCTGAAAATCCAACCCACTGGAATGAGGTCGTTTATACGGGACCGGATTTTGCGGAGAAAATGTTCTCTGAAAAGCCTGGTAACGTCATGATCGTGGCGGGGAATAATCAAAAAAAGACCAATTATATCCTGAGGGCTGTGGAAGAAGGACTCCACGTGTACGCCGACAAACCCATGGCGATTAACGGAGCCAACTACCAGACGCTGGTAAAGGCTTTTGAAACCGCCGATAAGAATGATCTTTTGATATACGATATCATGACCGAGCGGTTTGAGATCACCACCCTTCTTCAAAGGCGGCTTTCCCAATTCTCATCGATATTTGGAGAAATTGCTGAAAACTCAGCCGACAATCCCGCTATTACCAAGGAAAGCATCCACCACTTCGCCAAAGAAGTTTCGGGTAGTCCGTTGATCCGTCCAGCCTGGTTTTTTGACGTTGAACAACAAGGCGCCGGCATAGTGGATGTATCGACGCATCTGGTGGACCTCATCATGTGGACACTGTTCCCGGAGGCCAATCTAAAACCTTCCGACGCAGAAATCGTAAAAGCCAGACAATGGGCCACCGACCTCTCCCCTGCCCAGTTCAAAAAGATCACAGGACTGGATACCTACCCTGATTATCTCCAAAAGGATATCATCAGGGATTCCGTTCTTCATGTGTATTCCAATGGGGAAACCATTTTCAAACTCCGGGATGTGTTTGGAAAATCCTCCGTAATCTGGAACTTTGAAGCACCTCCGGGAACCCAGGATACACATTTTTCCCTTTTTCGGGGCACAAAATCGGATCTGGTCATACGTCAGGATGCGACCACCGAATACAAACCCGTCCTTTTTGTCGAACCTCATGGTAGAATAGACAGAGAACAGTGGGAGGCAGACCTGGCAGATGCGATGAAAGAAATTCATCAGGAGTGGCCAGACGTGAGTTTTGGCTACACGGACGACCGATTTAGAATTGATATACCGGAGAAATACAAAGTAGGGCACGAAGCTCATTTCACCGAAGTCACCAAAAAATTTCTGAGTTACCTGAAAGAAGGATCCCTCCCTCAGTGGGAAAAGGATTTTATGTTGACCAAGTATTACATTACGACTCAGGCATATGAAAAAAGTCTGCAAGATATCCAGTAACGAGGAGGTTTGATAAAACCGTAAAGCTTTTCGAAAATGAAATCAATTATCCGGATAGGGTTATTGTTAGCATGTCAATTTTTTATTTCCAGGGTTGGTTATGGCCAGGAAGTCACCACGGTCTCATTTTCCATCCCTTCCAAAGGGAGTGGTCTGCAAGACCAAATTTTCCATCAGGAAATAAACGGAGTCAAATTATATGGGGACGACTCGACCGCGTCTTGGCAACTTTATCAGAATATAAATGGAGCGTGGACACCGCAGCCCTCTCAAATCCATCAGAACGTCCCCAATTTACTATATGGATTGTACGACGATACCCAAAAAGAGGGTGAAGCTATCCAGTTCCAATGGCGGAGGGAAAAGAACACGCCTCCCGAGGGTATAAAAATCTCAGACGATGGCCAGTCGATCCGTTTTACCTATCGGGATTCGCTATTGATGAGCTACCGGTATCAACCTATGCCGGTTCCCGAGGGCGTTTCTCAGATATACAGTCGCAGTGGGTTTGTACATCCGTTGAACACGGTGGAAGGTAATATGCTTTCGAGAATCCAGCCTCCCGACCATTACCACCATTACGGTCTGTGGCATCCCTGGACGCATACGGAATTCGATGGAGAGGAAATCGACTTCTGGAATCTCAACAAGGGACAAGGTACGGTCAGGCACAGCGATATCATCGGGTGGACGGAAGGGCCTGTGTTTTCAGAGTTGACCGTGGTGTTGGATCACGTCATTCATCCGGGTCGGGGGGAGCAGACCGTACTCAAGGAACTTCTTACGTACCGGATCTGGGCACCCACAGAAAACCGGAAGTATTACATCCTCGATGTGTTGTACCATATGAGTCCATCTACAGACAAGCCACTCACCATTAAAGAATACAGGTACGAGGGTTTTTCACTGAGGGGACCGGCTCACTGGTCCGATGACAATGTGACCCTGCTCACTTCTGAGGGCATGGACAAATCCAACGGCAACGCCACACGGGCCCGATGGATCAAGGTCAATGGTCCCGGCGATCGATCGGGCACCA
>CALEIL010000059.1 GCA_937876435.1 uncultured Bacteroidota bacterium | reverse complement strand
GGGAGACCACCACCAATTACGGGTTCGGTGCGGAAATTGGATTTTTGGAAAATCGTTTGAACATTGAGGCCGATATTTTCCGGAAGAATACCTATGATATCATCGTCCGGCTACCGGTACCCAGGTTGGTAGGTGGCCTGGCTGCTCCTTTTGAAAATGTAGGGAAAATGAAAAACGAAGGCTTGGAACTCAATCTTAATTATGGCAATTATTCCGACAACCGACGTACATTGAATTTCAGCGTGAATGCCAATTTCACCTTTGTCGATAATCTGGTGACCAAATTTCGTGGTGGAGATTCACCGGATCAACTTTATCTCATTCGTGAAGGGTACTCTTATCGCACCTTGTATGGATTGAAGTATGAGGGCGTTTACAATTCCGATGAAGAAGCCAGCGAACATTTATACGACAATGGATATTTGCCCCGGGCAGGTGAACTGCGATATACAGATATCAACAACGATGGTAAAATTAATTTCGAGGATAATGTAGAACTCGGGAACACCATTCCCAAAGTCACCTATGGATTGACCCTCGATCTGGGCTACTTGGGGTTTGACTTCAATGTGCTTTTTCAGGGCATATCTGGGGTCAATTCCTATACTCAAAATGCCTGGACCCAGCCCCTGGGTATATCCGGAGGAACCATTACAACAAAATGGAAAGATGCCTGGACACCTCAGAATGCCAATTCAAATATTCCAGCAATTGCGATCAACAATAGTTGGAATGGTCAGGCATCGGATTATTGGTTAACGAGCCTTTCCTTTTTTAAACTCAAAAATATCCAACTAGGTTATAACCTGGATAGTGATTTGTTAGACCGTATGAATATGGATAAACTGTATATTTTCCTGAATGCGCAAAATGTCTTTTCCAAAACGAGCGATGAATACGAAGGATTTGATCCCGAGCGCAACACCTTTGATTCCGGGTATAACTTTTATCCGCTGCCAACCACTATTACGTTTGGACTCAACATTAACCTTTAAAAACAGCTTGCAACATGAAATATCTAAGTATACACGGTACGTTTTGGATTGATTGGTCAGATAGGGCAGTGAAAATTGTTCCTGATGAAGAAGCAAACGTAGATATGGCGAGGGTTGATGATGAATTCAGGGGCGATTTTCACCCGCAGATACCGGTCAAATTCAAACGTTTTGGGTATTTATTAATCATTGCCCTGTTGATTTTACTGGGATGTAAAGAGGAGTATCTCAATGTTCTGCCCGAAGACAAAATCACTGATGCTTCTTTCTGGACTACGGAGAATGACGTGGATCTGGCTCTAAACGGAATTTATAGTGTCCTGGCGGAGCGAGGTATTTATGGAGCGGGACCAAGTCTGGAGGCCTGCACGCCGGATGCATATCAATGGGCGCACTGGAATGGCAAATTACAACAAATAGGTAATGGTTCTGCTACTGCCTCTACCGGAGAGTTTATCCCCGAACGTTGGACCATGTGTTACCGTATGATTTATCGCGCCAATTATCTGTTTGAAAACATTGACAAAGTTCCGCTGGATGAAACAGAGAAAAATCGATACTTGGGCGAAACACATTTTTTGGTCGGAATTGCATATGCTTTGCTGGAGGAAACCTATGGTGATGTGCCTATTGTAGACAAGGTTATCACCGCCCAGGAAGCACGGGAGGTGAGTCCCAGTCCGCAGCAAGCTGTTTGGGATAGGGCCATAGCAGCGTACGACACGGCAATCCAAAACCTGGGTGAGACTGCACCTGACGTGGGACGTGCAACGAAAGGAGCGGCATTAGGGATGAAAATGCGGGCGATGCTATATCAGGGGGAATATGAAGAGGTTTTATCAATTGTTGATCAGATCGATGCGCTGAATCTTTATGACTTGTATCCCAGTTATGAAGGCTTATTCAAGGTGGAAAACGAAGGCAATGAAGCTGTCCTTTTTGACATACAGTATATTGATGGAGAACAGGCCCAGGGGAATTTCTTTGCTTGGTTGGGACGTCCGCAGGGTATCAAAACAGGGGCTGATGGAGCCAGTGATGTAGCTCCCACGCAACAGATGGTGGATAAATATGAGATGATCGATGGATCTGCTGTGGATCCGGACAATCCATACACAGGTAGGGATCCTCGTTTGGATTTTTCTATTCTGCGTCCAGGTGCTATGTATGAAGGAGAAATGTATCCAGGTGTGATCCATAATCACACCGGTCAGCGGGTCGGATTTGGCATGAGAAAATACACAGCAGAGGGTACAAGTGTTA
>CALEIL010000058.1 GCA_937876435.1 uncultured Bacteroidota bacterium | reverse complement strand
CTTCGCCCCGGAACTTTCTTCTCAGGAATTGTACGACATCATCCTTCGTACCAGTATAGCTACTACCGATGATCCAAAATCAGGGTCATTGATCCAACCCGCCAAAGCCCTTCAGGCAGTCTTAGACAGGGTCCGATAACTCACCGGTCTCAATAATATCTTTCAGAAACTCAATATTGAGGTCCCGGTCGTCATAGATCATGTTGATCTGCAACCTGGCCTGAATATAAAATGGCATCCTTTTGTGCAGACTGGCCGAGATGTATTCTCTGATTTCATCCAGATCCTTATCCTTGATGAGCGGCCGATCTGCGCTTTTACTACCCAATCTGCCTGTCAACCGCTCAGCCGATAGATTGAGGAATATGGTGGTACCTGTTCTATTCATGACGTCCATATTATCAAAGAAGCAAGGAGCACCTCCACCCGTGCTGATCAATACAGGCACATCCGAATCCCGGTGCCGGGCAATGATGTCGCGCAGGACCTCCTTTTCCAAAAGTCTGAATTCTTCCTCGCCTCTCGTAGCAAATATCTCATTGATGGACATACCAGCGGCTGATTCAATTTCTTCATCCATTTCTACCGTAAGCACGTCGATCAATTCACTGACACCTCGGGAAAGCATGCTTTTACCAGATCCCATAAATCCTATCAGAAAGTACAACCTGGAATTTTGCACCTCATTTGAAACCGTTTCTGACATGTTCTTATTAATATTGAAAACAAAATTACTAAAAATTGAAGTTGTCAATTCTTTGCCAGACAAACAAATTGTTTGGATATTTGTCATAAAATTAAACAGAGCGATGCGTATCACCTTTTTTCCACTTCTCTTATTGATTTGTCTGATGGCGTGTAAGAATGACCAGGCGCAGTCCGACTCGGACGGATCGATATCTTCCATCGTCAATATGCCCATCGGACCGGATCAGATTATCGATACTTCTGTCGCAGCGCATTTGAAATTTGAAGAAACGCTCATAGATTGGGATACCATACAAACCGGGAAATCTTTCACGCACGTATTCCGTTATACCAATACTGGAAAACGTCCTGCCATTATTTCCGATGTCAAAACATCCTGTGGTTGTACTGCCACTACGTATACCACAGACCCTGTTCAACCCGGAGAAACCGGAAAGATCGAAGTGACTTTCAATTCCTTTGGCCGGTTGGGTTATCAAAAAAAATCCATAAATGTGATCGGGAATACCTACCCTCCGAGAACCTTATTATATTTGCAGGGTTTTGTAAGTAAATAAAATATAAAATAAAATGATAATTCTTCAGACAGACTCCAATCCTTTCATTTCCATGCTGCCACTGCTTGGTATGATCGTCGTTTTCTATTTTCTATTTATGCGCCCCCAACAGAAAAAAGCCAAGGAACAACGAAATTTCAATTCCACCCTGGATAAAGGTAGCATCGTTGCCACAGGTTCAGGTATCATTGGCCGGATAAGCAAAATAGAAGGGGAAGTGGCTACGTTGCAATTGTCAGATAAAACGTTTATCAAGGTACTCAGAAGCTCCATCTCCAAAGAAATGACCGCCGTACTGGAAAAATCAGAACACGGTCTGAAATTGTGATTGATCTATAAGAAAGGATTTATATCGCTTGTGAAAAAGCAATAGTTCACTGGATGACAGACATTTGGTATGAACATACTTTTCTGGCATCTGCGCGATACCAATTGTTCCATTTCTCGGGAGTTGAAATAATTTTACATTTTTCTACAATCGTTGGTATCCAAACATAGGGTATACATTTGTTCCCCTGGCGGGCGCTTCATTGATCGGATGCGTTGGTACTCAAACATTGGACGTACTATATGCACACCCTTCGTAGGTAGACATTAACCAGGCAGGATGCATCGGTATCCCAACCTCCTTGAAGACAAATTCATCACCACCCTGGTATGGATTCTCAGGACGATCCAACTATCTCCCTTTCAAACCGGAATGCATTGGTTGTTTATAGCCAGTAGAAAACTCTGTCTTTTTGATTCGATGGTGATTTGAAATCAGAAGGAGGTGAACCCATGGTCAAAATTAGCCCGGTTATTTCAAATCCCGGGGAGATATATCCATCAAACCACTCGCCTCAATTGCCGGATAATCTCCCAAAGAACGATTCCTCCACATACCGATACATTTAGAGAATGTTTGGTCCCGAATTGGGGGATTTCCCATATTTCATCCAGCAGAGGTAATACCTCTTCGGTCAGGCCATTGACTTCGTTCCCAAAAACGACAGCGACGGGACTTTCCGGGACTACAACTTCATCCAAAGGAATGGACACATTGGTTTGCTCAATGCCTATACAGCGGTAATTCTGGTCTTTCAATCGTCGAATGGCCACGGTCACATCAGCGTAATGAGTCCATTTCATAGCTTTTGTAGCACCGATGGCGGTTTTGAATATTTCCTGGTGAGGAGGGGTCGGCGTATAGCCACAAAGATATATCTGTTCCAGGGCAAAACCATCCGCTGTCCGGAAAAAGCTACCGACGTTTACACCAGACCTTAGATTGTCAAGAACTACTGTGACAGGATATTTATCCAGGGCATGAAATTCTTCAAGATTGAGGCGATTGAGTTCATCCAACTTCAGTTTTCGCATTGTACGCTTCATTTTCCTGATCGATCTGGTTCATCGAATTCTTGTGATCTAGGGCTGCCTGAATAAATGAAATAAACAGTGGATGAGGATTTTCAACCCTGCTTTTCAATTCGGGATGAAACTGCACCCCAATGAACCATGGATGCTTCTCCAATTCCATGATCTCTACCAGGTTCTCTTCTTTATTGATTCCGGATGGAATAAATCCGTGATCCCTGAAAGTTTCCAAATAGGTATTATTGAATTCAAAGCGATGCCGGTGCCTTTCATAAATGACTTCATTGCCGTATGCTTCGTATGCTTTTGAAGAAGGATCCAGCTCACACCGCCACGAACCCAACCGCATAGTGCCCCCCATGTTTTTCACTTTCAGTTGATCCGGCATCAAATGAATTACGGGATCATTGGTTTCGGGATCAAATTCTTCGGAACTGGCACCTTCCAGTCCCAATACATTCTGGGCGAACTCCACCACCGCGCATTGCATACCCAGGCAGATGCCAAAAAACGGAACGTTATGATTCCGGGCATATTCGATGGCATTTAACTTTCCCTGTATTCCACGTTTTCCAAATCCCGGGGCCACCAAAATTCCGTCCAGCGGAGAAAGATGTTTTTCAAAATCGACCTCCTCCAGATCTTCAGAATGCAGACTGACGACGTTTACCAGGGTTTCATTCACTGCACCAGCATGCACAAACGATTCGTATATAGATTTGTAGGCGTCCTGCAATTCGATATACTTGCCTATCAGCCCGATTCGGACTTCATTCATAGGATTCTTAAGCTTGCCCATGAAATTTTTCCAGGCGGTCAGATCAGGTTCATGCACGACTTGCAGACCAAGTTTTTCCATGACCCGGATATCCAGCTTTTCCTTGAGCATCATCAACGGAACATCGTAAATGGATTTGGCATCTATGGATTCGATTACCGAATTTTTATTGACGTTACAGAACAGGGCGAGTTTTTCCCTGATCTCATCGGAGAGCGTATGTTCGGTCCTGCACACCAGAATATCCGGTTGGATTCCATACGTCAGCAATTCCTTGACCGAATGCTGGGTGGGTTTGGTTTTCAACTCACCGGCCGCGCTGAGATAAGGAATGAGGGTCAGATGAACGACGATTCCGTTTTGTTTTCCCAGTTCATTTCTCAATTGCCGGACTGCCTCGATATATGGAAGTGATTCGATGTCTCCCACCGTACCTCCGATTTCGGATATGATCACGTCATAATCATCCTTCTCAAAATCGCGAACGTAGGCTTTTATTTCATCGGTAATGTGTGGAATAACCTGAACGGTTTTTCCGAGATAAGCCCCTGCCCTTTCCTTGTTGATCACGTTGGAATATATTCTTCCAGTGGTCACATTGTTGGCCTGAGACGTCGGTCGGTTCAAAAATCTTTCGTAATGACCAAGATCCAGATCGGTTTCCGCTCCATCATCCGTCACGTAACATTCTCCGTGCTCGTAAGGGTTGAGCGTACCCGGATCCACGTTAATGTATGGATCGAGTTTCTGAATGGTTACTTTAAATCCTCTGGCCTGCAGTAATTTAGCTAATGAAGCTGAAATGATCCCTTTACCCAGGGACGATGTAACGCCGCCCGTAACAAAAATATACTTGGTCATATTGTGAATTGTTATTATTACGGGATACAAAGATACATAAAAATGGGCGGTAACCCTACGCTTACCGCCCATTAATTAATTGAATTGACGAAGGTTATTTATTTTCGTCCACTTCTTCAAACTCTACATCGGTCACGTCATCCGCGCCCTGGCTGCTTCCACCAGCTCCTGTTCCATCCTGACCACCCTGACTTTCTGGTCCGGTGCCAGTCTGGGCACCATTGGACTGGTTGGCCTGATAAATGTCCTGGCTGGCGGCTGTCCACGCAGCAGTGACACTAGCTGTGGCCGCATCTATTTTATCCAGATCTTCTGCTTTGTGGGCAGATTTCAAATCTTCCAGCGCGTTTTCGATGGCTGTCTTTTTATCCGCAGGAATTTTATCACCGTATTCCTTCAATTGTTTTTCGGTACTGAAAATCGTGGCGTCTGCTGAATTGAGTTTATCCACTTTATCCTTGATTTTTTTATCCTCTTCAGCATTGGCTGCAGCTTCCTGCTTCATTCTTTGAATTTCTGAATCAGAAAGTCCAGTAGAGGCTTCGATTCTGATTTTCTGCTCCTTACCTGTACCTGAATCCTTGGCGTGTACATTGAGAATACCATTGGCATCCATATCAAATGTCACTTCGATCTGCGGAGTCCCCCTGGGTGCAGGTGGAATCCCATCCAGGATAAACCTTCCGACGGTCCGGTTGTCCTTGGCCATGGGTCTTTCTCCCTGCAGAATATGAATCTCTACGGACGGTTGATTGTCGGCAGCGGTGGAATACGTTTTCGACTTTTTGGTAGGGATCGTAGAGTTGGCTTCTATCACTACATCGTACACGCCACCCATGGTTTCGATACCCATCGAAAGCGGTGTGACATCGAGCAACAGAACGTCCTGGACATCTCCACTCAATACACCTCCCTGGATAGCTGCTCCGATCGCCACTACTTCATCCGGATTCACGCTTTTGTTGAGTTCCCGGCCAAAGAATTCTTTGACAACCTCCTGAACTTTGGGAATTCTGGTGGAACCCCCTACGAGAATGACCTCATTTATGTCACTCCGATCCATTCCGGCATCCTTGAGCGCTTTGCGACATGGTTCGATCGTTCTTTGGATCAGATTGTCAGCTAACTGTTCAAATTTGGCTCTGGAAATCTTCAAAACGAGGTGCTTGGGAACACCATCCTTAGCGGTAATATATGGTAAGTTGACTTCCGTTTCGGTAGAAGCTGACAACTCTATTTTAGCCTTTTCGGCGGCGTCTTTCAATCTCTGAAGAGCCATGGGATCCTTTCGCAGATCCATGTTTTCCTGCTCCAAAAACTGCTCAGCCATATAGTCGATCAGAACGCGGTCAAAATCATCTCCTCCCAGCATGGTATCACCGTTGGTGGACTTGACTTCAAATACTCCATCACCCAATTCGAGGATGGAAATATCAAAAGTCCCCCCTCCCAGGTCAAATACCGCGATGGTCTGATCTTTGTGGCTTTTATCCAGTCCATATGCCAACGCAGCAGCGGTAGGCTCGTTGATTATCCTTTTGATATCCAGTCCGGCAATTTCACCGGCTTCTTTGGTCGCTTGTCGCTGAGAATCGTTGAAATACGCAGGTACGGTGACGACCGCTTCGGTCACTTCCTGTCCCAGATATTCTGAAGCTACCTTTTTCATTTTCTGAAGAATCATAGCTGAAATCTCCTGAGGAGTGTAGTGACGGTCATCGATTTTGACCCGGACTGTGTCATTGTCCCCCTTGACCAGTTCATAGGACATCTTCTCTATCTCATCCACGTGTGCGTCGTATCTGGCGCCCATAAATCTTTTAATGGAATTGATGGTCTTGTGCGGGTTAGTTATCGCCTGACGCTTGGCCGGATCCCCTACTTTACGTTCACCGTTATCAAGAAATGCCACCACAGAAGGTGTAGTTCTCTTGCCTTCGTCATTTGGAATAACCACCGGTTCATTACCTTCCATCACGGATACTACCGAGTTGGTCGTACCCAAGTCTATTCCGATAATTTTTCCCATATCAATTTAAATTTAAGTTTACATTTTACAATTCAAAATCAATCTATTCATTGCAAGTAAAATGCCATCGCCCCATTTATGAACAAATTGGCATAAAACGATATAACCAATCATGGAAATTGTCATGTTTGAATTGAAAAACTGACAAAAAGTCATTCAATGGGTGGGGGAGATGGATGGGTTTTGTGGGCTGAGGTGGTGAGCAGTATAAAAAAGCTCAAAATTGTGTTTCAAATTCCGAATTATCCCTGATATCCGGCCTGAATCCGTGATACACCGACCTCCTCACACCACTCGCTATGTTCTAACAACTAAAACCTAACAACTAAATTAGTTGAGATGGTTCATGAGGTAGAGGTTGAGGTAGAAGATACCCACTGATACCACACACATCCTCTCCACTCGCTAAGAACTAATAAATAAGTAGGTTGAGATTGTTTAGCTGTTAAAAACCCCTGTGATCTGCGAAGTCCGCGGGAGTTTTTAACAGGGAAAACAAGTGCTTCCTCTCTACTCACTCTCACAAAACCCAACGGCTAAAAGCCAACAGCAAAACGCTAAATTGCTTGCAAGCATCTCCCAATCAATGTTCTAATCTCTATCTATCCCAGGACATTCCTCGACGATTAAAAGAAAGATTTCATATAAAAATTGTTATCATTATATTTATGGGCAGAGAACTGTCTTATCTTTGGTAATAAACAAGCAATATGAACCTTAATATTAAGGAAATCTTTGACGACAAAAATCAACTGGACAAGAAATCACTCGATTTTCTGGTCAAAGCCATCGAGAAGAACAATCAGGCTGGATTTGATTATCTTGAATTCAAACAGGCCCTGATTCGCCTGGAAAAAATGGACATCGAAGAAGCCACAGCGATCAAAACAGCGTTTGCCACAGCCTCTACGGTAGGACTCACCAAAAGTAAACTAGTCGAGAGCGCTGATTTCTACCTGACCATATTAAAGGATGAGTACAAACAATTCAACAGCGCGCTGGAAAAGCAAATGGAATCCAGGGTACATTCTAAGGAAAAGCAAAAAGCTGCCTTGGAATCTAAGAAAGCAGGGATAGAGAAAAAGATAAATGCGCTTCAGACGGAACTAAAAGACCTGGAAACCAAGTTGAATAGCGTTGACAGGGAAGCCGATGAAGCACGACAGAAAATTGAGGAGACCAGTGAACGATTTGGTCAAACACTGCTTGCCATCACCAAACGCATAGAAGCCGATATGTCGCAGTTTAGGGAACAATTATCCTGATTTGTAATTTGTCTATTCCGATACAGTAATATAGAAAACCAAATATAATATGTCTGAGCTACAGTCTTTCAAAACATCGAAACCAAAATCATTCTGGAAAAGGCCGGAAGGCGCCACAGGGATGTTGTTCCTGGGAGGTATCCTTCTTGGGGGCGGGTATCTCATTGCCACCAATATGGCAGCTATCGTGGCTCTCATGTCCAACGTGCTCTATTTGTCAGTGATCCTGATCGCCCTCGCAGTAATACTATACATGGTATTGGATCCCAGGATGCGCAACCTGGTATGGTACATGTACAAGAGCGTCATGCGGTGGGTCACAGGGCTTTTTGTCCAGATCGATCCGATAGGAATCCTAAAAAGCTACGTCCAGGATCTGGAAGATAATCTCAAAAAACTCAGCAAACAGATCGGGAACCTCAGAGGGCAGATGCGGAAACTCAAAACACTGATGTCCGAGAACAATTCGGAAATCGAAAACAGCATGTTGATGGCCCAAAAAGCCCGGGAGATGAACAACGAAAATCAAATGCTTCTTTCTTCCAGAAAAGCCGCCAGACTGAAGGAAAGTAACGAAAAATACCACGCACTCCACTCCAAAATGTCTGTACTCTACAGAGTTTTGTCCAAGATGTACAGCAATTCGGAAGTTCTCCTGGAAGATACCAAAGACCAGGTCAAGTTAAAAGAGCAGGAGCGCAAAGCAATCCGCACAAGCTACAGTGCCATGAAAAATGCCATGGATATCATTTCAGGTTCGGGAAGTAAAAGAGAAATGTTTGACGCCGCCCTGGAAAATATTGCCGATGACCTGGCCAGCAAAGTAGGTGAAATGGAGCATTTTATGGAAATGTCTTCCTCGGTAATGGAAAGCGTAGATCTGCAAAACGGAGTATTCGAAGAACAGGGACTCAAAATGCTGGAAGAATGGGAGAAAAACAGCACGATCATGCTGCTGGGAGAAGGAACCCCTTCAATGGAAGAAGATTTCCTGGATCTCGACGATCGCCCGGCCAATCCCATAAAAGTGGAACGCAATCGCAAATCCAGCGGTCAGGATGAGTCGTACGAGCAATTGTTCGATTGACGCTTCGGAATTTTGACTCCGGATCAGGTCCGGAGTGACACCCGTACTCCGTGCCGAAACATCTGGGGCACGGTCCGGAATATTATTTAAAGTATAATATCCTACTTCGTGCAAGAGTGTCTGGCCCGAATTTGACACAATTTCGTTCAGTTTAATTTCATGGATGTACCCCGATTTCAAGCTATCAACCACCAAATCCACCGTATAACCATCCTCAGAAATGTTTATGGATTGGATGGGGCAGGTTCCTTTATTCACCACAGGGCTTCCATAGCGAGCCCGATATTTATAATTAAAATTTATAATTTCGTAAGAATTCAAATTGAGCGCAGTCACAGGATCTACCGGATGGGTGAATTCGATCCGGAAACCTTCAGACGTAGCGTTAATGGTTTTCATCTCGAATGGAATTTTACCCTTCCACATTAATTTTTGAAGTCCAAACATTTTACCTCCGGTAGAAGACCAACCTCGACTGGTCATTCCCACGATCATGGAATTATCATTCCCCCACACCATTCTGAAAACTCCGGATGAAAATCCTTCCCGAAACGGGAAAATGGCTCCCTGATACGCTCCTTTAACCTTTTCCAGTGCCATCCGCATCACCTTACTTTGACCCTGGTCTCCA
>CALEIL010000057.1 GCA_937876435.1 uncultured Bacteroidota bacterium | reverse complement strand
CAAAAAATATTTTAAAAAACATTGATAGCTACTTAAATTTCCGCACACTAGTCACAAATACCGGGTGGTTTTTGAACCTCCTCGCAAATCTCAATATTTAGAAGGTATGGTTCTGGTTATGTGAGTATTTTGGCAGAAAAGATCATTCCGCTGAAGTAGGATCGATAATGGTTTTGACCACTTCGATCCGGTCCGCAGGGAATCCGGATTTTTCAGCGTGTTCCAGAATGGCATTTTTATCCCTGGAGAGGTACACACAGTACAATTTATCATCCGTGACATAACTCTGTTGCCATTGAGCCCAGTGATTCAATTCATTCAGTGCATTGTTTGACTTCTGGCAGGCACCTTTTAATTCCGCTGCGCTCATGCGACCTGCTCCCGGGATGTTTCGTTCGATAATAAATTTAGGCATGATTAGAAAGTTTTAATGAACAATGAAATAACATCCCCAAATATATAGGCGCACAGAGGGCTTACATTGTGAATTCAGTTCAATAAATGTTGAATGTGGTTCACGCTTCAACTCTTCGGTATTGGCTTGGACTCTGGCCTGTATAGTGTCTGAACCATCTGGAAAAAGCAGAGGTGTCATTGTACCCCAGTTCATATGCAATCTCGCTGATGGAGTGATCGGTATGCCCAAGTAGAAAAATGGCCCTTGTTATCCGTTGATCATTCATCCACCTCCCCGGAGCCACTCCCAGAATCCGGACAAACTCCCTTTTAAAGGTGGAAAGACTCATGCAGGCAAGACGGGCGAGTTCTTTTACAGTAAAATTATTATGACTGTTTTCCCGCATCAATTTGATAAATGCGGCATCCTTGTCCCGATATATCCAGGATAAATACTGAACAAAAGCATTTGATTCTTTTTCCCTTACAACATTAATGATCAGCTCTTTAAATTTTATCTCCAGGGAAATTGTACTTTCCGGGGCTGGATTTTTAAGATACTCCAGAGCTGAAAAATATATAGACTGTAGGTGTGGGTTGGATTTTAGTTCGATAATGGGTGGATGATTATAGAAATTTATACTTTTTGGAAAATCTATTCCCAGCAACGTTGGATATTCCGACATGATTTGCTGAATCGTACTATCGTCAAACATAAAAATGAGGGCCCGGTAGGGTTTTTTAAAAATCTGATGGAGTATAATTCCTCCTTTCCGGATGAATAGCAACTGGTGTTTTGTGGCCTGGTGGTAGTGGTGTATGGTATCGTATCCCTTAACCCCCTCCACCACGAACAATAGGCAGTTTTTGGGTGACCAGACGCTCGCTTTTTTCTCCCCGATGGGACATAGGTAGTCGATTAAAATATCTCCTTTATCCCCAAATTCTAACTGGTCAAAAAGACTGGAGTTCGCAACGATAAAATCGTAAATATTGGTCATCTGAGTTATATTGTGAACGAGATGAAAATAGACCGAATTTACCTGGACAGACCCCGTATCTGGAACAAACCTCCCATAGTTGGGGCGATATCCAAAATCAGCGGTTGTTAAATTTAATAATAAAAAAAGAAAATTTCAAACCCTACCTTTCTCCAAAGAACATTAGTATGCTCAGGCAGATAGATATTTACATTGAGGGAAGGTGGTACTGATAGGTGGATGAATCTGGACGAATGACCCCTTGGACGAATAACCCCTCGGATTAACCACCATCAGGGCAGATGACCTTCCACAGATTCAGTAAATTTCACAGATGTCGGATAAATTTTTTGTCGGAGCTGGGGCTCCAACTTCCCAGGCCATCAAATGTCTGAAGAGCAATTCACAGTGATACGGGCGGAGGTTACCAGAATAAATCTGTAAACGAATCACCGAATAAGTTAGGTAAAAACAGTACGACCAATCCATTGAAAATAAGTCCGGCAATCACCAGTACGTATTGCCAGGTGGATGTGATCACTTTATTATAATGCCAGTAAATGGATATCCCCAGGAACCACAACCACATGTAACCAAAGCAGATTTGCATGACTGAAATATAGTTGTGCCCAAAATCAAAATAACTAGCCACAACGAATACTGGAATCGCACAGAAAATGAGCATTAAACCCGCTGGTAAACTGACGTATCTTTTTTTGTTTTCTAGCGTAGTATTCATAGTTACAACCATTTTTCTTCACATCGTATTAAGTTCCTTTTGCGGGTAGAAGAATTGGAAGGAGGAGGTGGAAAACGTAAGAAAGTCTCAATGTAGAAGTCCTTTGACGTTCTTTTATGGGCAAAAATATAGCATATTTATATCCAATAAAAGAATAATTTATAATAAAATTTTGAATTCTAATCAATCCGGGCATAGAGACTCAATATAGCCGCTCGTGGATGCGTTGAGATCCGCCCGCCTACGCACCGTGGACAGGATCGTCTGCCATTTGGAAGTGCTAGTGCATCAAATCCTAAGTTCCTATGGCTATTTCTTTATCTTTTTTGACATGTCTTCATCATCAAAATCCTTACGTAACCCCGG
>CALEIL010000056.1 GCA_937876435.1 uncultured Bacteroidota bacterium | reverse complement strand
AGGCAGGTCAATATTATCGATAAAATTTCCCCGCCCGGCGGCAGCACCATGTTTCCCAACGGTCAATTGGGCTCCTATGCTTCGGTAAAGAGAATCTGCCAAAGCGATACAACGCTCTCTCCACTCCGATGCCACGGGAAACTTCCTTGCTCGCATCAACATTTCTTCGGCCTCTTGTAAGGCCTGAATAGATACTCCCATTTTTACCGTAGATAAGACATCCCTGGCTTGTTTTTCCAGTTCGGTCTCGTACACCAGACGGCGGTACTGATAAGCATCAAAATACGCTCTGATCAGCCCCATCTGAAACCGGTAATTGGCCAGCACTGCTTTAGGAGCCATCTTTTCAATACGCTGCCATTGCTGGAGGGTTCGCAGCACGCCATCATTTACTAAAAGGGGACCCTGAATATTATCTTCCAACGCCATCATACCCTGCGCTATTTCTTCTGTGAAATCGGGACCGATAAAATACCGCACATAATCACGAAGCGTTTCCATCACCGATGTTTCCGGATTCCAGTCCTGATCGCTCCAAATGAATTTATTGACATCGTCGTTGGTTCCTTCGGAATAACTAATGCTTCCCTGAGCGAGATGGTCAAAGGTATTGTGTATGTTCTTTTGGTCAACAGGCCGCGGATTGATGCATTCCCGACCCAACGTAATCGCATAGGCCAAATCCCATCGGGGAATGGGATACTGACTGCTCAGGCTGTGGGTAATATCAGGGTACCTGCGAATGGGGATGTTTGGATTGACCCGGTTTCTGATCTCTTCGATAGGCGTTTTAACCCATGGACCGAAAACGACGCCACCCAGCCAGTCATATTCCCGGTTAATATGGGTATAAAAAGCATCAAACCAGGCTTTTGTTGGCCTGAAAACCTGAGGTGACACCCAAATCCTGGCATTGGGATGGTACTGATGAAGAAGCTCCGCTACTTTCTGGAGGAAAGCGAAAAGCACCTCTGGTTCAAGGTCACCCGGGTCACCGCCCGGCACAAATAGAGCATCCAACCGAGGCAACGCTTTAAAAACCTCCGCTCGTTCCGCCAGTTCTGACGACACAGAGTCGGGATGCGTGTAATCTGATCCCAGGTTGGGATACCACATCCAAACATCCATTCCATAGGAGTCGCAAATTTTGGACTGTTCCACCATCATTTCGTGGGCGGAAAGTTTCATATGATCATTGGTGAAATCATCATCGGTCCGCGGGGGCATAATCTCAATACTATTGGCCCCAAAAATCGCAAGGTCCCGAATGTACGTGTCAAACTGTGCAACGGTCCAGGCGTCATACGAGTTGGTTTTGGGCCTGTACCCCAATTGGTGGCCCCGAATGGGAAATGCAGGCGATGATGAAGCCTGAAATCTCTCCGAAATCAATAGCTTGTCTTTTCTGATTTCGAGACTACGCAGTAATTTACCCACTCCATAAAGGACACCCCTGGGATCGGCACCGGTTACGATCACCGCATTCTTTTGTCTGCTGACCACTATTTTATATCCTTCAGCACTTACAGCAGGTATTTCAGCGATCATTGATTGGTACCTCTGAGGTAGGTCATGCGCATCACTTTCCAGTCCCACGATAATCAACGGCACGTCGGATCCTGTCCATTGATGGCGAATGGGCAGATGGATATTGCTACGTTTCGCGATTTCCTCCGCCAACACAGCTACGGATTTGGACACCAAAGCATCTTGCGATTCCAGATGCAGAATTTCAGCCCTGCTAAGGTCCATCATTTGCGCATACCCGTTGTATGAAGTCAGCAAGATGATAATTAAAATCAGCGGCAGGGGGGGTCGAGAGATTTTCATAAAAATACTATTCGGTGGTTATGGTACTTCTTATTCCTTCTTAGGATTGTCATAATGTTCGTAGATTCCCGGGTTCACCAAATTTACATAAGAGCCGGATTATTCATGCACCGGTTCACCGATGATATCCAAATATCGCCCCATCCAATAAGGCAATAGCCATATATCGCCGGGGCTGTTTTCCCGTTCTCCATGAGTATCCCCATCCAGTCTGAACCGGTTGGAATTATGCTTACTGATTTTCACCTCATCGGGTGGAAGGACTTCCTGGATGGTTTGGGATCTGAAGTTCTCCGGAATGTGCACGATATCTTTTCGATCACTGTTTTTGACGGTCCAGTCTATCATATCCAGCGGATACTGTTGCAGGTACCAGATAGCCTCATCAAAGTCATAATCCTCATCCCCCACGAGGGCTGTCATAATATTCCACAGACCTTCCTTCTCCGGACGTTCCGCTTCCCAATGGTCAACGATGGCCACTTTATACCGGGCTTTCAGATCATCATTGAAGGCGTATCGGTACAACCCCCAATAGCCGAGGTAATACATCTCGTCATCTGAGTGATTCCAGGAACTGGATAACATTTTGCTCCAGTCGTCATCTTCTTCCGAAGCCCGGCCAATTTCATTGATGGGTCTCAACAAATTTTCCAGATACCCGTGATCATCCATCAGTTCGAAGGCTTTTTCTTTATAGATTTCCTTTTGGGTAAAATAGTACGCCGATTGCAGCATGGCCACGATGTTGGAACTGTTGAGTTTCCGGTCTCCGATATTGGTGGGAAAACCGTTCACATATTCGGGGTTCCATCGACCCCAGGTGGTTGGTTTGCCATCAAAATCCACCAGATAAAAGTCGTTATCTACAATATGTTGCATCAATTTGTCGAGTAAGTCGATCGCCTGCATCCGAACCCCTTCCACGTCGACCAGCTCAGCGATCACCCCAAAGACAAATACGTGTCCGATGGCCTCATCACTACTCGTCGTGGATTTCCAATCCCACTCGGGATCTTCGGTTGCCCGCCAGGCTTTATGGTTTTTATTGTAACCCGTCCGTTCAAACGAACGGGATGGAAATCCGGAGTTCATTGGATTGATGGTATAAAGCCGCTCCATCGCATCGAGGGACTCCCGGACGTTTTGCAAGGCATCCTCGGATTTTGTCATAGCATAACGAAACGCCTCCGCAGCCAGGTACATCGACGTCCACAACCCATCGTTATCGGAATCTTTCAGGCTTCCGGTTGTCAAATCCCCGTCCTTCATTCCGGTGACCATAGAATTGAAACCGTTGCGAATGTGTCGTTCGCGGACTACTTTTCCGTAGTAATCAGCCTTATCTGCCAGGGTCATTTGGGTAAAATATATTCTGCCCAGGCCCTGATCCGTCAATATCAGCACGGAATTTTCAGGTCCCTTGGCGATATCAACTACCTGGTCGGAAGGAATCCAGCGTTTGGAAGCATAATAGCTGAAGCTTCCATCATCCTGCAAGAGCATAGCTCCGGCAGTCGACCCAAACCAGATTTCGCCCTCAATATTCCGGATGGTGGTCAGGTCGGTCCAGGGCATTTTTCGCTGGACGTCTCCGATTTGCTTCTTTGTTTTTGTATCGATTTCAAAATAACCATCATTTGTACCCACTAGTAGTTTGCCCTGTGCTATTTCGATGCAGGTCGCGTTCTCGTTGTCGAGTATTTTCGTCAACTCTCTCTTTTCAGGAGAAAAAGTACTGATCGACGATGCCCCCAGGATCCAAAACAGGTTCATCCCGGCGTCGTATTTGATGTCCCGGACCTCGTCGTTTTGCAGACTGCCCTCCCACAAATTTTTGGAATCGTGGAGTAAGCTTATTTTTTTGCCATCAGAGATAAGAAAGACAAAGTTCCTTCCTCCGCAAAAGATACGGGCATCGGACATACCGTGCCGCGAATACAACCGGCCCGCCCACGCATTACTGAAAACGGCTTTGTCGTCGATATACACCAATTCATTTTCATAGGTTCCCATCGCAGCAATGGCTTTATCGGATGTTGGGCGGTACTGAACATCAGTTACCAGCGTCCCCGGGTACAGGAATTGGCCCGCGTGGAGCCGCAATAGTCCCTGCGATGAAAGCAACTGAATATACCCATTCCGGTCGGCAGCTACCTCGTGCAATTGAATGGACGGATTTTCCTTCAGGTATTTCACGCTGTAATCCTGTATGAATGGCTTATCGGGATAATGCTGTGATTTGGACAAATTGGATGTTTGGGCGCAGGCTTGCAGGGTAATGATCATCAATAGCGACGCCATAAGTTGCGTTCCTACTGCGAACAATAATGATTTCTTCATTTTCAAGGTTTTCGTTAGTAAGCGGTAATACGTTTGGTCAAATAAACAACACGATCAGAGAACTATCCGACCATTTGTTGGCTTTTCCCGATAGGATATTGACAAATTGCCTACCGTCGTCCTACCTACTTTGCAAGTTGCTTAATGGCCGCTGGACAGACAAGCATCTTTCTTAAAATGTAAAACCTGGGATGAAAGATATCATTTTAAAGAACTTGAATAGAGATGGGTCGAACCTACGGCTCTCCATTTGTTTTTTATATCCTAACACCCAGGGTTAAAACCCCGGGCTATAAAACAAATTCGAGCCTACGGCTCTCCATTTTCCAATCACACACCTTAATTGTTTTTTAAATGTCCGGCTTGAAAAGGAATAGTGATGGGTGTAGATTTTCATATAAAAGCCAACAATTCAAAATTAGATTTACCGATTCTAGAGGGTGGGGTGCTCTTGCGTAAATCGGCAAAATCGGCGATCCGTAAGCGCAGAACGCAGTGGAGCGATTTGGAAGTTGAACCCTCATCGAAGCATTAGGCCATCTATCCATCGAGAAGGAGATCAATGATTCGGTAAGTAATTTTCCATCGCTCCGTGCGGCGGTCTTGCATACCAGGTCCGCGGCGATCACTCGATCATTCACCTGCTGCCTTAGCAGTGAGAAAGTTATTAACCTCTAGCCAGTGGATGAAAGCATCAAACCAACGATTGCTGGTTCTGTTCGGATTCCCCAGGCCAAAGCCGTGGCCACCGTTCTGATATAAGTGAAACTCGACGGGTATCCCAGCCTGATACCAGGAATCAATCACCCCGAATTGACCACGGAAGAGAAAATCATCGGTGGCGATTACACTGAACATGGGCGGAGCATTCTCCGGCACCTCTACCGGCCCCATACCACCATAGATGGGAGCTATGAAGGCCAGGTCCATAGTTTGTGACTCGAGTGTGGAGTGCATCGTGAGACCGGCTCCGGCCGAAAAGCCAATCATGCCTATTCTATCCGTATCCACGCCCCAATCCCCGGCTCGATTAACAATCATAGCATACGCGGCCTCAGCGTCCTCGAGTTGGTCGGACAGGTCACGTCTCGGTGGACGCGGTGGCGTTACGCTTCGTGAACTGTCGGACGTTGCGGCCGGGCTCGGACGTGGTCGATTCATCCATGCCTCAAAATCATCCAGCGACTCCGTAGTGGGGTGGAGTCGGTATTTGAGAACAAAAGCTGCGATTCCCTGCTTTGCCAATGCTTCTGCTACCTCCCAGCCCTCGTTGCCCATCGAAAGCCACATAAAACCTCCTCCGGGTGCCACGATGACGGCTGCGCCATTTGCCTTACCCGGTTCGGGGAGGAACGGGGTGAGCGTGGCAGTGGAGATGTTTCGGGCCATCGGGTCGCCCCATTGGCGAAACCAGGTCTCGGGAGCAGGCTGATCATCGACGCCACCCGTACCGAGTGGAATAGCATTGGGCTCCGGAGGAGCTTCGAGCGGGTAGATCGTTCCGTCCTGCCCCATAGCCCACGTAGCCAATACAAGGAATGTGGTCAAAAAGGCCATTTTAATGAGGTGTATACGCAAATTTGACATAGAGATTGAAGGTTTTGTTCCATTGTAAAGATATAGTAATTAGGGTTATTTTAAGTATTTTGCCCTATTTTCTTTAGATATTGTTAATTTCTGCTGCGAGACCGGTGCAGACTAAGCTAAGCGCATTAAGAATCAGCGATTCGTAAAGCATAATGACAGAAGCGGACGGTATTGAAAATTGGTTAATTCTGACGGTTTCAAAAACCAGAAATAGTAGGTATATTTCCAGTTGTATATTACACTTTCTCTTAACTAAACGACCTCTTTCGAAGGAAGACTCTATTAAACACCGATCTATGGGCTTAACTATATGCTATAGCGGCCGTTTTAAAAAAGGCAGATTTTTATCCGCCATGATAAATGAGCTAAAGGACATCGCTGAAATTTATGCGTGGGACTATCACCAATTTGAGGATGAATTTCCGGAGGATTCTTTGGGCAGCCCCGAATTCAATCAAAAACTGTATGGCATAAGTCTATCACCGCCAGGATGTGAACCGCTATGGATGTGTTTTCTGTCCAATGGACGATTGAGTTCACCGGTGCAGCTTCAATTGTGGGGAAATTCGAATGATGAAACTGAAAGGCGATATTTGACCAAGGTCTTCACCAAAACACAATTCGCAGGGGTAGAAACCCACAAAGTCCTCATTCATTTGTTAAAACATATCAGTTCTAAGTATTTCGAGGAATTTGAATTGGTGGATGAAACCGGCTATTGGGAAACCGGGGATGAAGAATTGCTGGAGGAACGATTCAGGCAAATGAATCAATTGTTGGATCAGGTCACTTTCGGATTGGAACACTTCCCCAGGAAAAGTGGTGAATCTTTTGAAAACTATATGGCACGATTAATGAATCAAATTCGCAAAGACAGGAAGTGAGTATTCACAAGCAATCGGAAACGGATTTTGCCACATCGAGTTTTGAGTGACGAGTTTGAAATTGAGAATTTGGAATTCCGCGTTTTTTACAAAGGCTAGAATCCGGAAAAAATAGACCGTATCGTTCACGAAAGGATTGACAAGCTGATAGATTCTGAAGAATTACCGTCCTAACCCATTACACATCAAGAATTAAGGAATGTCGATAGTTGAATTGTGGGAAGTAACCATGCCAATGATATTAAATAGCACATCGCTCCTTTCAGGGCTCAAAATGGAATGTAATTCCTCGATGGTTTCCACCTATCGCTGAATTGCCATCGTCGTTGTAGGACTTCTTTGTTACTGCTCGTCCAGGTTAGGTATCTAGGAATACTTCAACTATCCTACACTCAATTCTTCTGACAATTCTTTTAACTCATTCAACTCCTCCTGGTATTCTTTGAATTTTTTTCCATTTCGCTCTTTAAATGCGCCGAATTTAAAGGCAATAAACAGGACAGTTGCGGATAGTATAACAGGAACAATGGTATCTACGATTCCTTCCCATACCCCTAGTCGCTCAATTTTTCGGGGTAAAAAAGACAATGGAAATAAGACCGCAACTGATAATAATAATTTTACTGTCCACCCCAGAAACATACCCGGTTTCTCATATCTTGTTGTAATATTGATTATTTTGTTCAAAGAAATGTCCAGGGTATCCCGATTGATTTCAATTTTCTGCAAATCCATATAAGTATTTATCATAGCCAGGATAAGGATGGTTAGGCATAAACAGAAAATAGTTACAGGTAGATATTCAATGAGATGTTTAAAATCGAAAGGATTCCCAAAGATCACCGCCACCCCTACAAAGAGCCAGGCAATCATATAAAACACACCAAAAATGTAATGCTTTTTCACCATCGACAATCTGGACCTTGATCTTTCTTTGATCATGCTTGAAATTACCTTACCACTAAGCGTATGTGCGGTTTGCAATTTGGTATCATATTCCTGCCACGCCATTTTGAGTTCCTCTATATTCATGATTTCTTGTTTTTAATTATTTTTTCCAATTTTATTTTTATCCTATATAGCTTCACGCCGACATTCGTACGTGTAATGCCTATGATTTCAGATATTTCCTGGTAGGTTTTCTCCTCCAGGTAAAGCATAATAATCGCTTTCTCAATTTTGGTGAGTTGGTTAATCGCTCCTTTTAACAAGGATAAATTCTCATTTTCGTCCGAAAAATCGGTGAAGTCTGGGATTTGAAATTCATCATCCGAAATAGACCTGCGTTCCGGTCTTTTACGATCTCTTCGGAAGTTGGAAATAGCTGTATTAAGTGCCACTCGATACATCCAGGTAGAACTTTCAGAATCTTTTCTGAAATTCGGAAAGGACTTCCAAAGTTGCAGCACCATTTCCTGGAACAGATCCTTTCTATCCTCCGCATCATGGCAATAGAGATTGGAAACTTTGTATAAAATTCCTTTATGTGTTTTTATCATTTCGATAAATTCTCCTTCCATCTAATCTTAATTTGTTTAATTAGTCGCCAGGCATAGGGTATAAATTACAAATTTGACACCGATATTTAAAAACACTCAGTTTCTTTTCGAAGGTAGGGCAATGGGTGCAATGGGTTACAACGTACGTGTACCTTCCGGCTTTTTACTCAGACTAATAAAATTGAATACTTGCTCAGGCTATTTCTGAAAAAAGTCAATCCAGGTAACCCCTGAAATTGATAGACAATAGGGTATCGCTTTCAAATTTATAAACCACCCATTGCTCTACTTCCTGACTCTTTAATCGTATATAGTCAGGTAGCTCATCCATGGTCAGGTTCAATTTCTTTTTCATTTTGGTTTTGGTCATGCCAACTTTTATACCCCGATCGGATTGGAAATGATCAGATCTCACCATAGCCTTAGTAATCCAATTTTGAGATCTGGCTTTATATACTTCAAAAAAGTCACGCTTCATACTTATTCTATAAACAGTGTCAATTTGGTTTTCAACGTGTCGGTTTTTGATCGGCTCCCAGTCCAGCTGTATGTTGCCAAACGAAATGAGCTTGGATAATGGATCAGGTCCAAGACTGAAAGGATTTTCGGTCCATTCAGAATTTACGATGGTAAGTGTATCATTTTTAGTTTTATTCGTGCTTTTAGCCGACTCCGAATGCGGCAAAGGACCTTGTTGAATGGATCCATGATTGCTTTCATTGGATTGCGAGCAACCGAATACCAGTCCCAAGATCAAAATTCCGCTCAAACAATATTTCATATAGATGCCAATTTTTACCGTAATTAATATTAACGTTGGTAGGGATTCTCCAAGTGAGAGAATTCGAATAATATTTTTACAAAACCCTCCCCAAACATACCACATCAACTTACTCATATAGAAAATCATTGGACAAATAACAAAGTCCAAACCGCTAACATCGTATGATAAATTTGATTTGGTAATTTTGCAGCATCAAATGAATTCAGAAGCACCAGATAATAGTTCGAATCAGCTGCAAACGACGACCGTTTACACTATTTTATTCGGCATAAGCCTGTCGCATATGCTCAATGATATGCTTCAGTCGTTAATCCCTTCCATTTATCCAATATTGAAGGATTCCTTCGCCTTAAGCTTTACTCAGGTAGGACTCATCACGCTCACATTCCAGTTGGTAGCGAGTATTTTCCAACCTTTTGTGGGATCCTATACAGATAAAAATCCTCAACCATTTTCTCTGGCGATTGGTATGGGGTTTACCCTGATAGGGCTGATCGCGATTTCATTCGCCAGTAGTTTTGCTGCCGTTTTGGTATCGGTAGCACTGATCGGTACCGGTTCCTCAATATTTCATCCAGAAGCCTCCAAAATCGCTTACCTGGCTTCCGGAGGTAAACGGGGAATGGCCCAATCCATTTTTCAGGTAGGCGGAAACTTTGGTACCGCAATAGGTCCCTTGTTGGCAGCGCTAATCATCGTCCGCTATGGCCGTAGTCATGTGATCTATTTTGGCCTGCTGGCCTTACTCGCGATATCCGTTTTGATCTACGTAGGCCGGTGGGCTAAAGAGCACTTCAGACAGATGAAAACCCGGAAAGCAAACGCTGATGCGACTCCTTCACATCTTCTTTCCAGACGGATGGTCCATGTTTCCATAGCCATACTACTTGTTTTGATATTTTCCAAGTATATCTATCTGGCCAGCATCACAAGTTACTTTACCTTCTTTCTTATTGAAAAATTTCACGTCAGTATCCAGGCATCCCAACTATTTCTGTTTGCTTTCCTGGCTGCTTCGGCGGTGGGCACTTACATAGGTGGACCATTGGGAGATCGATATGGCCGCAAATATGTGATTTGGTTTTCTATCCTTGGTGCTGCCCCTTTTAGCCTGGCAATGCCATATGCCAATTTGTTCTGGACGGTGGTGCTAAGTGTCCTGGTTGGACTTATTTTGTCATCCGCATTTTCGGCTATTCTGGTGTATGCGCAGGAGCTTCTGCCCGGAAAAATCGGTCTGGTTTCAGGTTTGTTTTTTGGTTTTGCCTTTGGTGTAGCCGGGGTTGGTTCCGCGCTATTGGGTGTCCTTGCCGATTTACGGGACATCAATTTCGTCTATATTCTGTGCTCTTTTCTGCCATTGATCGGACTGATCACCTGGAAGTTGCCCAACTTAGACAATGGTTGAAATAATGGAGAATTGATAGTGGAAAGGGACAATGGATAATGAATAAAATCTGGGATTGCTGAACCAGCTGAAAGGATATGCGCTGCCGGGTTTGGTATGCCCTATAACCCGGATTATTCATAGTAATCTCCCGTCCCCAAAATCATAAAGTATCGAAACACTTTTTATCTTGTCCGTTGGAAATTTGACAAACCCAGAATCAACCTATAAAAACCCACCATGAATCAATCCGTACACAACCGGCTTATCTCCTTTATCTGGTCCATCGCGGACGACTGCCTGAGAGATGTTTACGTAAGGGGCAAATATCGGGACGTGATATTGCCCATGGTGGTGCTGCGCCGGCTGGATGCGCTGCTGGAGCCGACCAAAGAAGCCGTCCTGGAAGAACTTGCTTTCCAGCGGGATGACGTCGGTCTCACAGAATGGGATCATACCGGTTTGCAGGACGCGAGTGGGTATGTGTTTTATAATATAAGCGACTGGACGCTGCAAAGGCTCTACGATACGGCGACCAACAGTCAGCAAATACTGCAGGCTAATTTTGATGATTACCTCAATGGATTTAGTCCCAATGTGAAAGAGATTATCGATAAGTTCAACCTCAAAAGCCAGATCCGCCATATGGCTTCCAAGGATGTGCTGCTGGATGTCCTGGAGAAATTCACCTCCCCGCATATCAATCTGACCCCGATTGCCAAAGAAGATCCCGAAGGCAGGACACTTCCTCCACTTTCCAATCTCGGTATGGGGTATGTGTTCGAAGAATTGATCCGGAAATTCAACGAAGAAAACAACGAAGAAGCCGGGGAACACTTTACCCCCCGCGAAGTGATCGAACTGATGACCCACATTATTTTTGATCCGATCAAAGATCAATTGCCGCCGGTGATAACCATTTATGACCCAGCCTGTGGCTCCGGCGGAATGTTGACCGAATCCCAGAATTTCATCAAAGATGAAGAAGGGGAAATCCGAGCAATGGGGGATGTCTATTTGTACGGGAAGGAAATCAACGACGAAACCTATGCGATTTGCAAATCGGATATGATGATCAAGGGCAATAATCCCGAAAATATCCGGGTGGGCTCTACGCTTTCCACCAATGAATTTTCCGGACATACCTTCGATTTTATGTTGTCCAATCCACCGTATGGAAAGTCCTGGAGCAGCGAAGTCAAATACATCAAAGACGGGAAAGACATCATCGATTCCCGTTTTGTAGTGCCGTTGAAAGACTACTGGGGGAACGAAGCGGAGGAAACTGCGACGCCCCGTTCTTCCGATGGGCAATTGCTGTTCCTGATGGAAATGGTTGATAAAATGAAGCCACTGCATCAGAGTCCTTTGGGTTCGCGGATCGCATCGGTGCACAACGGTTCTAGTTTGTTCACCGGTGATGCCGGGGGCGGGGAAAGCAATATCAGGCGCTATATCATCGAAAATGATCTGCTGGATTGCATTATTCAGCTCCCGAACAACCTCTTTTACAATACCGGAATCACGACTTATATCTGGCTGTTGAACAACAATAAAGAGGTAAAGCGGAAAGGGAAAGTCATCCTGATCGACGCTTCTGAAAGATACGCCAAACTTCGAAAAAACCTGGGAGCGAAAAACTGCGAACTGAGGCCGGAACACATCCGGGAAATCCTCGATGCCTATTTGAATTTTGAAACCATCGAACGACAAGGCAAAGTTGGCCTGGCGGCAAAAGTGTTTAAAAATTCCGATTTCGGCTATTATAAAGTCACGATTGAACGTCCGGCCAGACTTAAAGCACAATTTACGGAGGATCGGATAGTGGATCTCCGCTATGACAAATCCCTGGCAGAACCGATGCAATGGGCATATGAAACCTACGGCGAAAAGGTATACACGGATTTGAAATCCATCGAGAAAGAACTCTTGGACTGGTGCGAGAAAAACGATTTCAATCTCAACGCTAAAAAACGAAAAGCGTTGACCTCCGCCAAAACCTGGCAAACACAAAAGGATCTGCTGGAAACAGCCACTCTGCTGATGGAAAAAATAGGATCGGAGGAATACAACGATTACAATGCCTTTTTGAAATTGGTCAACAAAACGTTGAAAGCCCAGGGCATAAAGCACTCGAAGAGCGAATTGAACCAAATCCTGGGGGCGGTCAGTTGGTACGACGAAAATGCGGAGAAGGTCGTTCAGAAAACGCAAAAAATAGACGACAAAAAATTGGGCCAATTGCTGAATCACCTGGGGTGTACGGTAGAGCAGTTGCCCAATTTTGGTTATTTTCCCGCAAGTAAAAGCCAATCAGGTCAGGTTGGTGCCGGAAAATACACTATTTATGAAACCCAAACCGACCTGCGGGACACCGAAAGCATACCATTGGAAGAAGACATTCAGGAATACTTTCTGCGGGAAGTAAAACCCCATGTACCCGGTGCGTGGATCGATCTGGACAAAACCAAAATCGGCTATGAAATCAGTTTCAACAAGTACTTCTACCAGCATACGCCTTTGCGTTCGATCGAAGAGGTCACGAGAGAAATACTGGAGCTGGAGAAAGAGAGCGAAGGATTGATTATGGAGATTCTAAAACTGTAAGACCATGGAATCAGAAATCATTATCTACCAAACCGAAGACGGGCAAACCAAAATTCAAACCCGCCTGGAAGATGAAACCGTTTGGTTGACACAGGAACAGATGAGCGAACTTTTTCAGAAGGCTAAATCAACGATCAACGAGCATATCCTTAATGTTTTTAAAGAAGGTGAGCTCGATGAAGAGTCTTCTGTGAGAAAAATCGGAATTTCCGATTTTTCTACCAAGCCAACCAATTTTTACAATCTCGATGTCATTATTTCAGTGGGCTATAGGGTGAAGTCGCATAGGGGAACCCAATTCAGAATATGGGCCACACAGCGTCTGCGTGAATACATTATTAAAGGGTTCACGCTAAACGATGACTTGCTCAAGGAAGCCGGAGGGGGTAATTATTTTGACGAACTGTTATCCCGCATTCGAGATATCCGATCGTCTGAGAAAGTATTCTGGCGCAAAGTATTGGATATTTATGCCACCAGTATTGATTACGATCCAAAATCCGATTTATCACAATTGTTTTTTAAAACGGTGCAAAACAAAATGCACTGGGCAGTACATGGACAAACAGCTGCTGAGCTCATTTACAAACGAGTGAATGCAAACAAGCCCTATTTAGGTCTAACTAATTTTAAAGGGGAAAAACCCACTAAAAAAGAAGCCGGGATAGCTAAGAACTACCTCAACGATAAAGAATTGGATGTACTCAATCGGATGGTATCAGCTTATTTGGAAATTGCGGAGCTTCAGGCACTAAATCGTAAACCGATGTACATGAAAGATTGGATTGACCGCTTGGATGATTTTGTGAAAATGACTGGTAATGATATTTTGACTCATGCTGGAAAAGTAAGCCATCAGCAAGCATTGGAAAAAGCCCATGAAGAATACCAACGATATCAAGAGCAAATCAGAAACGAATTGAGTCGTGCAGAAAAAGACTTTTTAAAACATCTCGATCAATCCGCTAATAAACTCAAAGACAAGAATCGTGAAACAAACAATTGAATTCAATTACCCCAAATACCCGGCCTATAAGGACTCCGGCGTGGAATGCCTGCCTGCCGGTCAGGTAGGGCTGGGGGAAATTCCGGAGCATTGGGAGGTGAAGAGGTTGAAGTTTATTGGTCGAAT
>CALEIL010000055.1 GCA_937876435.1 uncultured Bacteroidota bacterium | reverse complement strand
ATTAATAAAACCACCGATCATGAGAAAAATCTTTGACTGCTGCCACCAATTCGAGAAGACCCCTAATCTGTCAAAAAAGATGGTGATCCTTTTTCTCCTTTGCATATCATCATCCGCTCTTTTGTTTTCCCAAACCAATCGAAAAATCCGGGTGGCCTGCGTGGGAAATTCAGTGACCTACGGCGCAGGAATCGAAAACAGGGACATATATGCATACCCGGCTCAACTACAGGAATTACTGGGCAACCCGTATGAGGTTGGGAATTTCGGCAAAAATGGAGCCACCCTACTCTCCCGGGGGCACCGGCCCTATATCCAGCAGGAAGAATTTAAAAAAGCCCTGGAATTCCAACCCGACCTGGTTGTCATCCATCTGGGACTCAACGATACCGATCCCCGAAACTGGCCGGCGTACGGGAAGGATTTTATCCGGGATTATGCGGCATTGATCGATTCATTCCGAAACCTGGAATCGCAACCCAGGATCTGGATCTGTAAAATGACACCCATTTTTCACGGCCATTCCCGGTTTAAATCAGGGACCAGAGATTGGTTTTGGCAGATTCAGGAGAAAATAACCACGGTGGCGCACGGGCAACAAACCGGACTCATCGATTTTCATACCCCTTTGTATTCCCGTCCGGACCTGTTACCGGACAACGTACATCCCGACAAAACCGGCGCGTCCATCCTGGCTCAAACGGTCTATTCGGAAATTACAGGAGATTTTGGGGGTTTGAAAATCCCGGATTTCTTTCAATCCCATATGGTTTTGCAAAGAGACACCCCCATTTCAATATTTGGAACAGCCAACAGGGATGAAGAAATCGAGGTGGTATTTGATGGAAAAACCCAAAAGACCACGCCAGACGTTCATGGAAACTGGAAGGTCAGCTTTCCGGCGTATCCCGCCGGGGGGCCGTACACGATCCATATTTCTGGGAAACAGGAGGAAATCATCCTGGAGGATGTATGGATAGGGGATGTATACCTGTGTTCTGGCCAATCCAATATGGCGTTCAGCTTGAGCCAGTCCCTGGATGGAAACCAGGAAATCGCAAAGGCTCATCATCCAGACATCAGGTTGTATCACATGAAACCCGTGGCCTACACCCACAATGAAAAATGGACCAAAGATGAGCTCGACAAAACCAATGAGTTGGCGTTTTTTCAGGCACAGTGGCAATCGTGTACGCCCCAGTCTGCAGCCGAATTTTCTGCGATAGCGTATTATTTCGGTCAAAATCTCCACCAGGAAACCGGTGTACCGATCGGCTTGATCCAAAATGCCATCGGAGGATCTCCCACCGAATCCTGGATTGACCGTAAAACGCTCGAAATGGACCCTGTGCTTGTCGATCTATTGTCGGATTGGCCAAGGAGTGATTTTATAAATGCCTTCTGCAAGGAGCGAGCGCAATACAACATCGAGGATGCTGACCATTCGCTCCAAAGACACCCCTATCACCCAGCTTATTTGTATGAAACCGGGGTCGATCCCCTGTCCGGCCTGGCCATCAGGGGGGTGATTTGGTATCAGGGGGAATCCAATGCGCACAACACAGAGCTACATGAGGTGCTTTTTCCCGCCCTGGTGAAGAGCTGGAGAAACCTGTGGGGCGCATCGCTACCATTCTATTTCGTTCAGTTGTCCAGTATCAACCGCCCGGGCTGGGAGCTATTCCGTGATTCTCAAAGAAGACTGGCCGACAGTATAGCGCATTGCGAAATGGTGGTGAGTAGCGATGTCGGTGACCCGGACGATGTTCATCCTATCGAGAAAAAGCCGATAGGGGAACGGTTGGCTTTGGTCGCGTTGCACCAATTGTACGGCATGGACGTGGACTGGCAGGGCCCCCGGGTGAGGCAGTATACAATCCTGAAAAATAAAATCGAAGTGGAATACGAGCATGCAAAGGAACTGAAAACCAGCGACGGTGAGGAATTGCGAGGCTTTGAAATTGCCGGAGAAGACGAAATATACCATCCCGCTCAACCCCGTATTGTGGGAACCACCATAGAGTTGTCATCGGATCAGGTCCGGGAGCCACACCATTTCAGATACGGATATCAACCTTATTCCGAAGGCAATCTGATTGATGAAAACGGTTTGCCGGCATCGACTTATGCGTCGAAGTTGTGATGCCCAAATACCCCGGGAAACAAGACAGAAAATAAATAAGGAACACCTCATTGAACAACATATGATCGAACAGCGACAAAAGCGGAAATACAATTCTCCCCAGGATGATATGTGAGTATCAGGGAAAGATTCGTGGATTTTTTACGGTGAGACCGCTAGCAACCAAATTCAATGCACCAGTCCATATGTCATGATAGAACATAATTCCGAAACTCGGGATGGCATTTGTTGATCATCCACTTCAAATTTCATCGCCTAAAATGCAATCGAACTTGAATCACATAAATGTATAATCCGGTCGTACTGCCCCCCCAGTTCCGATTTATACTGATCGAGCAAATGGACAGACCAACCGACTGAACAGTGCTTTTATCATTTGACTGAGAATATGACAGGATTTCTATTTCTCCCGCTTCGCATTTTTGATCCCTATTTTTATCAGGACTACCAACCAATCCGCATTTACGTACTCAACAATTGATTTTAAAGGTGCTCGTGAATCGCTGCGCTTATTTGACACATTTGCAAAGTCTCGCAATCCGATCCAAAAACCAGACTTTTCAAAAGAGCCAAATCTCCCACCCTCTCAGTATAATTATACTTTGTATAACTATAGTCAGGTTGAAGCTGACATTTTTACTACGATAGGTAATTATTTTAAATTATTATTCGTATCATTGGAGTCAGGTTAAAGCTGACATTCAGACTATGAAAAATAAGTTTATATCAACGAAATCCAATGAAATTCTTACTCATTTCAATCGAATACACAAGGATTGCTTTGACTATTCTGAAGCACAGACCGCATTGCCAGATTCAAGCGAAAGTGCATTAAAGGAACTGCTTAGTGATATGGTTAAAAGAGGGCTCTTAATGAGATTGAAGAAAGGCTTGTACTATATCATACCTTATGAACAAGAAGCCCATTCTTTTATGCCTGATTGGCATTTGTTAGCTGAACACTTAACTAAAGGTACAGAACACTACATAGGTTATTACTCTGCCATGCAAATCCATCACCTTATTACTCAGCCATCTTTGAAAGAGCAAATTGTTGTTGCAAAACAAATTCGGCCATCTACCTTAAAAATCAAGGGTGTAAGTTTTCAATTCATCTACCATAATGCCGATCACTTTTTTGGTTCTAAAAAAATATGGATTGACAGCTTCAATAAAGTAATGTGTTCTGACCTGGAAAAAACAATTATCGACTGTTTGTTTAAACCGGATTATGCAGGTGGAATTGTTGAGATTGCCCGGGCTATTTATACATCAAAAGATAAAATCAAATACGATAAGCTACTTGAATATTCGCAAAGATTCAACTCACAAGCAGTAATAAAGCGATTGGGATTCCTTCTTGATACCCTTGAAATAAATTCCGGAATTACAAAACAATTACAACAGGCTAAAACAGCATCCTATGTACCCCTTGACACGGAACTTCCGAGATCAGGTAAAATGATAAGCCGTTGGAGTATTCAGCAAAATCTGGAAACAGAAACTATTAAATCTGCCATCTACACATGATTAAACCCGGTGAAATACAAAATAAGGCTCGTGAGGTCGGTGTGCGAGATCAGCAAATTGAGAAAGATTACATCCTTTCATGGATATTGCAGGGCATCGCCCAACACGAACTACTTTCCAAGGCTATAGTATTTAAAGGTGGGACAGTTTTAAAGAAAGTCTATTTCGCAGACTACCGCTTTTCGGAAGACCTTGATTTCACCTTGCTTGACAACGAGATTTCAAACGAAAAGATATTTGAATGGTTTGCAGAAGTCTTTGAATACGTAAGAGATGAAGCCAACATCCCCCTTGAGATCATTGACAACAACGTACATGAAGATGGCGGCATCTACTTCTACATCAGTTATGTTGGTCCGCTCGGTGGGTTGGGAGCCAATAAAAAGGTCAAGGTCGATATTTCAAAAAGTGAAACATTGGTATGCGATGTAAACGTGGGAATGTTTAAATATGAGGTCATACATTTTTTGCAAACCTCACAAGTCAGGCGCTGGGAGAAAATTGCAGCCATCCACGGATCGGATACTGAAAACCGGCTGATCCAGCGACTATACAAAGAACTCGATCTAAGCGGGAGTCTGGATGTGCTTCGCAATGGATTTGTGGATTATGGCGTGCGTTTTCAGATGGCCTATTTAAGACCAGCTTCCGGTCTCAATCCAGTTTCAGCGGATCTGTACCACAAAAATGAATTGAAAGTATACCGCCAGGTCTATTACAGTTCCCGTAACAAAAACTCGGTGGATGTGGTCTTATCACTCAATGGTATACCGGTGGCCACCCTGGAACTCAAAAATCAGTTTACTGGTCAAAATGTGGGCAATGCCTTTAAGCAATACAGCACGACCAGAGACAATCGGGAGATTCTCTTCGCCTTCAAGAAGCGTACGTTGGTGCATTTAGGCACACAATTCACAGGGAGGCCAAGCCTGTAAAAAGATGAAAGAGGTGTTAGCGGTTAAGACATTGGAAGATGCCGAAATGGAAGACGCCAGTGATGAGTATACCGGAGACGATTTTGTGGGTGAAACAAATAGAACGATCGGCAGCAGTTAGAGGTCAGCAATCCAATATTTCATTTTTTGCGTTTACCGCCACACCCAAGTACAAAACCTTGCAATTATTAGGTGAAAAAGACGAATACAAAATCCTCATTGTCCCGGACAAGTACCAGACTGGTTTTGACCAACCCTTACTGCATACCATGTATGTGGACAAAAAGTTATCCGGCGTCAGAGCCGTGCAAACCTTATCGAGGTTGAACAGAATATGCCCGGGCAAGGAAGACACTTTTGTACTGGATTTTGCGAATGATCGTCAAACGATACTGGATTCCTTCCAGCCGTATTACGAAGTTACTTCGATTACCGAAGAAACAGACGTGAAACACTTGTACGACCTCAAAGCGCGTTTGGATGAATTTCAAATATATTGAGAGCAGGAAATCCATGCATTTACTCAGGTTTACTTTGACCTGAACACCAGGTTTTATAATCCCGGACACTCAAAAGGAGTTTTCCGCAGGCCTTTAATCTGGACAATAATTATCCGGAGCTATTTCAATATTGAAATGGCAATACCGGCACAGATCATGACCAGCTGCCATAAAAAGCCCTCCGCGCCTTTGGGGGTTGTAAAAATAAAACCTATATTAAGCGCGCATTCCATACCGATATGAATGTGCGGGTTATGCGCAGCTCATTGAATCGAACACAAAACCAGCGACCATGAAACTCTTCAACGCCATCGGTAAGCAGATGCAATACCCCAAAGGATTTTTTGGCAAGGTCTTATTTGCATGGATGACACCAAAGACCATTGCTCATGCCCGTTGGACTGCAGACCTTCTGGACATTCAGCCCGAAGACAAAATTATCGAAATCGGTTTCGGAAATGGGGCGAACATTGAATTACTATTGGAAAAAGCCACCAGGGGCACCGTCACCGGAGTCGAGATTTCGAAGACCGCCATCGAAATGGCATCCCGGAAAAACGCCAAAGCGATCTCCGAAGGCAGGGTCCTACTGCACCTGGCTCCAGGTAATTCGCTTCCTTCTGAGAACAACGTATTTGACAAAGCATGCAGCGTGGCCACCGCGTACGTGATCGAAGATCCGGGAGCGGTTTTTAGAGAGATGTTCCGGGTTCTCAAACCCACAGGACGGGCAGCCGTTACCTTTCCTATCCGGGAAAATTTTATGCGCTTCAAACCGGTAGCGACAAATGGGTTTTACCTCCATGAGCTGACCGATCTCGAAGCAGCCTACCGCAAAGCTGGCTTTATAAACTGCCGTACCGAACGCAATGATGGCGTGAAATTTGGGGCGTATTGTATGCTCGGAGAAAAACCTTCTACCCATTAAGAGGGACCTTCTCATGGATGACATCAGCCAAATACCTTTTAATTTCGATCCCAGGGTTGGCATGATCGTCGGTCTCATGGTGGGATTCCTCGTCTTTGCTGTATCTCTGGATCTGACGTGGGAAAAACTGCTCAGCGTTCTCCGAAGACCCAGGGCCCCTGCCATCGGATTATTTGCTCAGTTTGGAATTCTTCCTGCCGTATCCTTTTTGGCCGGACTCTATCTAACCGACAATCCGGGCATCGCCCTTGGAATGCTACTTTTCACCTGTTGTCCGGGAGGTGCACTGTCCAACTATCTCACCGGTGTCGCCAAAGGGGATGTGGCTACTTCCATCAGCATGACAACGATCTCTACGCTTTTTAGCATTGTACTAACGCCGGTTTTATTCGCGTTTTGGTCCTCCATGAATCCTTCCACGCTTCCTTTAATCCAGAAAATCAGCATGGACCCCCAACGAGTGATCATGACCTTACTGATTATGCTGGTTATCCCCGTCATCACAGGGATGTTCCTGCGAGCCAGACATCCAGATACCGCCAACCGCATTCGCAAAACGGTACGCCTGATCGCTGGAATCGTGTTTGGAGTGATCGTTACCATAATCATCGGAAGTAATATTCAGTCACTAACCCTATTAGCTCAGACGGCTTTGTTCCCGGTGATTATTACCTTTGCCATTGCAGTAGGTCTCGGATGGAGCCTCGCTGCTATTGCAGGACTTGGATCGGCTGACCGCAGAGCTGTGGCTATCGAGGTTGCGTTCCAAAATGTAGCGCTTGCTATTGGGCTGGGACTTGCATTCTTCCCTTCCCTGGCCGGTATTACAGCCGTAGCGATATTATGGGGTGTGGTCCATTTAACGTTGGGAACT
>CALEIL010000054.1 GCA_937876435.1 uncultured Bacteroidota bacterium | reverse complement strand
GATGGTGTCAAATTGTAAAAGTCGAACTGCAGGAGCGGGGCACCCAGCTCACTGGCCGCTACCTGATGGGATATAAAATGCTTGTATCCACTTACCTCACTGACCAGGTTTTTGCGCATCGTGACCAAAAGAGACTCGAAGCCGGTTTTATCTACGAAAATATTTTCCGGTGCAAAAAAGGACTTCGGCTTAGGTTCGAGGAATTCTTCTGAACACGATGAAGAAAATAGAATAACCGCGATGATTATATAGTTCATTAAATTTTTCATGCTAACATTTTTTATGTGTCAATTAATGCTTAATTATTACAGACTCACGTTCAATCCTGCCGTGAAAGTTCTCGGCATCGGTGAATGCATGGATTCAGGATCATATCCCGGCCAATCTGTAAATGTCATCAAATTACGGACCGCTGCGAATACACGTATATTATCAATTCTTAAAGAGCTTAAAGCCGATTGCGGTAAGTTATAGGCTAATGAAACATCCTGAACACGCAGGAAGGATCTTGGCTTGTAAAACTGGATTCCTCCGCCATAAGGTGTGACGTTTTTGGACAATCGGGGCCATTCGTCTGTCCTGTTATCGGGGGTCCAGTATCCGAGACCTTTTGGTACTCCTCTTCGATCCAACGTAGACCAATCGGCCAGGGCTTGTGAAAACTGACCGCTGTGGCCCAGGTCTGCCCGAAGGAATATGTTAGCTGTAAAATTTTTCAGGAAGGAAATTTCATTCCGAAGTCCGACCCTATACCGGGGTTCTTTGTATCCGATAAATGATTTGTCGTATAACGCTTCATATTTTCCGTCTTCGTTTCGATCAAATCCTTTAATATCTCCTGGCTTCAGATTATATTCCCTGGCTGCTTCAGCCTCTTCAACCTGCCACATACCCAAAATATCATAATTCCAGATCGCATCGATGGGACGTCCGATAAACCACTCATTTTCATAGTCAGGGACCTCTCCATAAAGCTCTTTGCCTTCGAGTACATAATCTCCGTATTCACCGAACAGATTTTTGAGTTTATTGCGGTTTATCGAGAAGTTGAGGTCGGTTCTCCATTCAAATGCTGAACTGCTTACGTTCACAGATCCTACTGTCAATTCAATCCCTTGATTTCCCAACTTACCGATGTTGGTGGTGACATTGCTAAATCCTGTAGTCGACGGTAAGATCCGGCGGACCAACAAGTTTCGGGTATCCATATCGTAATAATCGACCGATATATTCAACCGGTAATTCAAAAGAGAAGCGTCGATCCCGAAATTAAGCGATTCGGTTTCCTCCCATATTAATGACCGGTTGGCAAGTGTACTATTGGATACACCTATCAACAGATTGGTTCCATCAGAATACTGATTGGAGCTCAATTGGGCAAGCGCCGCGTATCCTCCGATATCCCTATTTCCGTTGAGTCCCCAGGAAGTTCTGAGTTTTAATTGATTTACGTCCTGCAGATTAAAAAACTTTTCTTCAGAAAGGACCCAGGCAAAGGCTGCTGCAGGAAAGACCGCTCTAGGATTTTCCTGTCCAAATGCGGAGAAGCCATCCCGGCGGACTGACATGGTTAAGAGGTACTTGCTCAGATAAGAATAATTAATCCGACCCATTAGACCATCCCCGGTGATCTCCGAATCACTTGCGGAAAGTGCCGGGTTGATTCCAAATTGGATTCCGGAAAAGCCAAGCGACGGGCTGGGGTAAAATGTGTTATTGGTGGTAGTGGTTTGCCACACGCTATTTTTTTCGGCATTATACAGGAAGGTTACATCAAAATTGTGATTGCCAAATTCTTTGTTCCATTTCAACAGGTTATCAATCATCCACTCGTATTGGTGATAATCCAATCGCGTGGCCCTTCCGTTGTCGTAACTACGGGAACCTACTATGGTCTTGGGAGACCAATAGTTATAATCTCTGATGGTTTGTATGCGGGGTTGATAGGACAACCTGTAATTGATTCCGAAAGGAAGCTTGACGTCAGCAAATACGGAAGAAAACAAGCTGTTGATTTTCCGTTCTTTTTCCTGACCGTAGGTATCAATGAGGGGGTTTTGTGCATTTTCAGAATCCCCGGGGTACCATACCAGATCCCCGGATTCATCTCTCAATTTTCCGAAAGGTGTGACGATTTGCATTTGGCCCAAATTGGCGGCAATGGCGCTTTCATCCCGACCGGAAAACTGGACATTGGCTCCTACCTTTAACCAGTTTGTGACGTCAAAATCCACATTCAATCTCGAACGGACGACCGAAAATTCGTCTCCTCTGATGATCCCCTCGTTATCGGTATATCCTACTGACCAAAAATATCTCGCGTTGTCGGTTCCTCCGGAAACGCTTAGATCCGATTCCTGACGAATCCCAGTTCTCATGACTTCATTGTGCCAATCGGTGGTATTTCCAGTCTGGTACGCTTCAATTTCACCCCGGTAGAAGTTGAGCCTGTTCAGCCATTCTACTTCATCATCCGCATTGGGATTTGGAACGGTACTTCTCCATTCATCCAAACTGATATCTGCCGGTAGATTATCTGGAGAAAGGTAATGGTACTCCGGGAAATCTGTATCTACCGTCCTGAAATAATCTACTCTGAAGTCTATGTATTCCTGTGGCGATCGGGCACCATAATGGTCGGAAGTGATGGCTGTAGCCCCCCATTTTGTGGAGAAATTGATTTTCGGTGTACCTTTGGCCCCTCTTTTTGTCGTGATGATTACGACACCAGACGCAGCCCTTGCTCCAAAGACAGCAGCCGAACTGGCATCTTTGAGTATATCTATAGAGGCGACGTCATTGGGATTGATATCATTTATACTTCCGTTGTAGATCACTCCATCCAGTACGATCATTGGGGTGGTACTGGCATTCAGGGAATTTCTTCCCCTGATTTCCATGGACGCTCCCCCTGCTGCGGAAGTGCTCTGATTGGCATTGAAACCCGCCACAGTACCAGTCAACATTTCAGAAATCTGAGTGACTGGTTGATTTTGAAATTTCTCTACATTGATGCTCGCAACCGATCCCGTCAGGTCACTTTTTTTCACCGTTCCGTATCCTATCACGATGACCTCATCGAGCATTTGAGCATCAGGAAGAAGCACGACATCGATGGTGGTTTGGCCTCCTACCGGGATTTCCTGGGCTTCAAAACCAATGTAGGAGAATACCAGAATCGCCTGATCATCCACATCGTCGATCGTATATAACCCGTCGAAATCAGTAACCGTCCCTTTGGCTGTCCCTTTGACCTGGATATTCACCCCGATCAATGCTTCCCCACTCTGGTCCGTCACTTTCCCACTGATATTGATGCCGAATTGGTCAGGAGAATCGAACAATGGTAAGCTTTGATTTGGCTTTAATGGTTCGGTTCTTAAGGAAGACTGCGATTGTACTTTCGTGATCAGGATTTTGTCATTGATCAGACTGTACGTCAGTGGTTTGTTTTTCAGGATGATTTTCAGTGCTGCCTCCACGCTGATCGGGTTCCCTGAAATGGTAGCGGAATACTGAATTACCAGTTTGGGATCGTACGCAAAATGGAGAGAGGTTTGTTTTTCGATTTCTCTAAAGATCCTGGGCAAACTTTGGTCTCGAACGTTGAGATTTACCTTCTCGTCTTCCAGACCGGGCTTTTCATCCGGGTGAGCTATCGTCGGCTGTATTCCGAGGAACAAGGCCGTGATTATGATAAAACTTACTTTCATCCAAAAACCCTGAGGTGCGAGAGACCACCTGTCCACCATCCGGTGGAGGCTATCCGTCAATTGATAATTTTTCATAATTTTAGACTTCGATTTTGAATAATTTAATTGTGAGTTATTTGAAAATTGACTGGTCATCCCGCGATTGTAGTGGGGCCTGCACGCCTTGCACCATGATGTGGGATGACTTTTTTACATTTTTATTGCTCCCCCGGATCGCAGCCGGGCCCGTATATACTGATTTTATCATTGTCCATTGAATATTTTGAATTGGTGACCCCACAGATGATCATCATGACTTCCTCCAGGGGGTCTTCGGCATTGAAGGAAGCGTACAATTGGCAATCCCGGATTTCGGTATTCTCAAACGTGAAAGATTTATGCCACCGTTTTTCGATAAACTCCAGAGCATCCGCCATAGTCACATTGGCCAACTTCCAGTTTTCGGGCTGAAGCGGCTCTGGAGAATCATCGTTCGTTATATTGTGCTCTATAATTTTGTATTCTCCCTCTTCGTATTGCAATTGGTCATCCATTTCCAAAACCGCCAGTTCCTGATCTTTCGCCGAAACCTTCACCTTTCCGCTGGTGACTTTGACCTCGACCCTGGAACTTTCTGTATTGGCGTTGATGGTAAATGAAGTCCCCAAAACCGTGGTGATGACATCGTGGGCGGAGACCTGGAAAGGATGCAGGGTATCCCTGTTGATATCAAACCACGCTTCACCGGTCAACTCAACCTTTCTGTAATGGCCTTCAAATTCTGACGGGTAGGACAGGGTGGCTCCCGGATGGAGAAGGACGTACGAGCCATCGCTCAGCAAAATGCTGCGTTCTTCAGTCCCTGCTGTTATGGACACGAAATCCACCTGGGTTATTGAATCCGGTATCGTACCCGAAGATGTTGTAAAATAGAAATAACCGTTGGCAAGCAAGGTGATTATCGCGGCAGCTGCTGCAGCGGCTATGACATACCGGACGTGGTAGCGTTTTCTTCTTGTGGTTCTATTTTCGATCTTTTGATACATTTTCTTTTCAATTCGTCTCCTTTCCTTCTCATCCCAGTTATCCGGTACCGTATTTTCCTCTGTCACCCTGGTGTAGAATTCATCCATTAACTTATTTTCCACACCGGAGGTCTTCCCATTGAGATACCGATCAATTAGTTGTTTAAACTGAGCTTTTGTCATTATTCTACCTTCCTTATATACTCTTAAGTTGCTTGTGATTTGAAAAACACGTAGTCGAATTTCATTTTTATTTCAAAAAATAAATCTATATTTAGCATTCGAAAACGCTTTGCGAACTGTCAGAATTTCGCATAGATTTTTTCCGGATAATAGGATTTGAGAAACCAAAATGGATCATGTTTTCAGATGAGCACTTGCTAAGCAAACTTTCCCTGCGGGAGGAAAGTGCACTTAAGGAGTTGTATTCCAGGTACTGGGAGTCGTTATACCTTCAGGCATACAAGGTGTTGGGGGATGGGAAGGCCAGTGAGGATGTTGTACAGGAGGTGTTCATCGATCTTTGGGAAAAACGAAAGTTTGACCGCATTGAAGACCTGTCAGCCTATCTTTTTCAATCTGTTAAATACAAAACCCTGATGGCTTTGAGGCGCGACAGAATCCAGGCCAGCCATCTTGAAATATTGAGGACCCTGCTTCCCGTTTGTGAGACAGATCAGACATTGCAGTTGGAAGAATTGTCCGAATCAATCAATCATCATCTGAAAACCCTTCCACCCAAGTGCCGCGAGGTATTCTACAAAAGCCGTTTTGAACATTTGAAAAATGACGAGATCGCCAAGCAGCTCAATATCTCCAAACGGACGGTTGAAACCCATATCAGCCACGCACTGCGACATTTGAAAGGGGTAAAAGAACTGTTGATCTTTTTAATTTTCCTGGGATGGTAACGATACCGGAGGGTTTATTTGCAAGGATTTTGGAACATTTTAATAAGGAAGTTTATCAAACCTATGGCAATCTCAGCCTGTAATTTTTCTATGACCTGAAGTTTATATTCTATAATGTATCCGGAGTCGGGATAAGCCGCACCTGTAAAACGCAGTTGCTTTTTCACTTCGGCTGCGGACTCGTCGAAGTCCACCCCCCATCCACGATGATCGTTTGCCCGGTAATCTGACCGCTCTTCTCACTGAGCAGAAACAAAGCAGTATGGGCTATGTCTTCCACCCGGGTCACCGTACCGGTGGGAGTGATCCTTTCCCATTGGGAAATGTAATCAGGATCTTCCAGGGTGCGTTCGGTGACCGTGGCACCTGGTGAAATAGCATTGACGGTGATTCCGTATCCGGCCAGTTCCACAGCGGTGAACTTAGCCAATGCCTGGAGAGCAGATTTGGTCATCCCGTACGCCGTGAGATTTTGATGCGCCTGGTGTCCGGTGACCGAAGACATGAGCAGTATCCTTCCGTGGATGCCTTTGTCGATCATGACCTGAGCTGATTTCTGACACAGGAAAAAACTTCCCTGAAGATTGAGATGGATCAATTTTTCAAAATCTTCCGGCTGATACTTCAAAAAATTACCAAAAGTGGTCATGCCGGCGTTGGCGATGACGAGATCCAGCCTATGGAATCGGGATGTGGCACTGACCACCAACCGATCTATGATGTCGATATCTCCGGCATCACCGGCCACTCCGATGCATTCCCCACCATTTTTACCAAAAGCATCGTTCAATTCCTCCACCGTGGAACTCAACAATGTAGGGTCGAGATCATTGAGGATCAGACGACCACCGTGGGAAGCGAGCTGACTCGCAATTTCTTTCCCGATTCCCTGACCAGCTCCCGTGATGATGGCGGTTTTGTTTCTGAATTCTGACATAATATGTAAATATTTAAAGCGCCTCAAAATATAACTTATCGGGCACAAGAGAAGCCGGAAGGAGATAAAAACTTTCACCTGCCCCACAATCCCCAAATTATTTTATATCTTTTCGGACTAGTGTGCGGAAATTTAAGTAGCTATCAATGTTTTTTAAAATATTTTTTG